>JALRKF010000067.1 GCA_023254905.1 Crocinitomicaceae bacterium
TACTTTAAAATTAAGCGTCATGAAAAGATTTATTTTATCCACTGTAGCTGTACTTGCAGTTACTGTAGCATTTAGTCAAGAACCAACAAAAGAAAATTTACTCCTCAAGGAAAAAACGGTGGAAATGAAACAGCCTCTTAATATTCGACCAAAAGGAGAAGCAAAAAAAATAGAGAACGTATTGCGTAAGAAGGAAATTTATAGCAGTATTAAGCGAGCAAAAGCTCAACAGCAGGATCGAGAAAAGATGAAGCCCAAAGCAATACTTAAAACGAGATAATACATAAAATAGATTTGAATAGGTTCAGAAATTATCACTTTGTAATAATTTGATTTTGTCCTTTTTCATAACTTGTAGCTATGTTCATAGACTCCACTTACATGACTCGTGAAGTGAAAGAGCTTCTAAACGATATGATCGGCCCTCCAATCGCATTACTTGAAAGATTATCAAAGGGATCCATCGGATCACAGCGAATGATTGTTGATGATTTCAGTGAGGTTTTCAAACCAGTCTTCGAAAAGGCTCCAGGTCTTATATACACCAATATTGAACTGCGCCCGAGGGGAGTCTTGTTTCATTTTAATATAAAGTACACCCGCTATACTTGGATCATTCCGTTTCATAAACTCGTATTCATAAGTGGAGATAGCATAACAATACACTCAGGAGAGGACAAGTTATATATCCGAAAAGAAAATAACGCTGCGCACCAAAAGTTTCTGAGAAAGCTATTAGATAGAAAAGCAGATTACCTAAAAGAAGCAGGTGGTCCAAATTATTGATTATTCAGATCGATATATTTTCTGGGCAATAGAATAATACAATGTATTAGATCCAATAAAAAATGCTTTTTTGAAAATTAAATCTTCAATTGAACTCAAAAAATATTAAATAAAATAATACGGGGTATCCTTTGCCTAATCTGCAATCCAACCTTTTTTTGAAAAATTATTTAGTTTTTTTTTGACAAATCTGTCATATTTCTGTTCGATTGGTAACTAATAGTATAGATGAACATAAAAAACTAAAAAAATCAAAATCATGAAAAAGTTACTTCTATTTATTCTTGTAATTCCATCCTTTGGATTAATAGCACAGAATACAAATCAAAAATTGGATAGTTTAATCCAGAAAAAAATTATTCAATACAACATACCTTCAATGGTGGTTAGCTTTATCACCAGTGAAAAATGTAATTACGGTATTGCGGGAACTACAAAAACAGAGGGAAATCAAGATGTTACCCTAGAGGATAAATATCACTTAGCATCAAATACAAAGGCAATTACTTCTTTGATTGCCATGAAATTAGTGGAAGATGGAAAAATTTCATTGGAAACAACCTTTATCGATGTATTCCCAAATTTGAAAAAGAAAATTAGCAAGGATTATTATAAAATAACACTAGGAGACCTCTTATCTCACAAGGCAAGAATCCAACCTTACACAAATGGTCTTGAATCCCTTAAACTACCAGAGATGAAGGGAACTCCATCCGAGAGAAGAATCGCATTTGCCACATTTGTACTAAACGAGAAGACTACTCCTATCGGAGAGTATTCTAATGCTGGATATGCTATCGCAAGTTTAATGCTAGAGAAAGTTTCTGGGAAATCCTTCGAAGGATTAATCGCACGATGCATGCAGGATCTAAATTTTGACCATTCCATTGGATTTCCAAACAAGACAGATGAAAATGCTCCTTGGGGTCACTATTATGAAGGAGATACACAGATGTCTATTCCCCCTGATGTTGAATACGGATTAGAGGATTATATGCTCGCAGCTGGGGATGTTTCAATGAATATAACAGATTATTCCAAACTAATTCAATTACATCTAAATGGCCTTAAAGGGAAGAATAACTATGTCTCAAGTTCTAGCTATGAATTAATGCATTATGGAATAGATAATTATGCCTATGGATGGATAAATTTTGATAGGAAAGGTGATAAAATAAGCACACACGATGGGACTTTAGGAACGTTTTATAGTCATGTAATCCTCGATCCCAAAAATGATTTTGCTGCGGTCATTCTTATGAATGCTGGAAATAAAGACCAAGTGCAGGGGCTATATGAATTACGACAGGAGATAATAGAAAATATGAGGTAACCCGAAAAAAAGTGTAAACAATAATTCATACCAAAATTAAAATTAAACAAATGAAAACTTACGAAATAATTACATGTGTGAACTGGTGGTCAGCTAAAAGGCTAGCCGACGAAGTTCAAACCACACTGAACGAGAAAACAAAACAAGGATACGAGGTAATAAATGTATCTTTTGATAGCTTTTTTGGCTATACCGCATATATTTCGGTTTGTAAATAAAATAGATTTAAGGATATCCCATTTAAACATTCCTATGACAATAAAGAATACCGAAATACTTTTTACTGAAGCATTTCAGGAGAATAAAGACAAGATCTTTCGTATTTGCAGATCTTATTGTGATAATAAAGAAGATGCGGAAGATCTTTTTCAAGAAGTACTGATAAACATCTGGAAATCCCTTCCAAGTTTTAAAGAGCAATCAAGTATAAATACTTGGATATACAGAATAACAGTTAATCTCTGTCTAAGAACAAGACATTTCTCATCAAAAAAAAAGAAGATTGTCATACATGTGGATGGTGTCGAGCTAGAAAATACCGAAGAAGAAATTACAGAGGATAAAAACGAAGAATTCAAAAAACTGGAGGCTTGTGTTGAAAAACTGGACGGTATCAATAAGTCTATTGTTTTGCTCTATCTCGAGGATCTTTCTTACAAGAAGATTTCAGAAATTACAGGTCTAAGTGAGAATCATGTTGCTGTCAAAATTAAAAGGATCAAGAACAAATTATTACACTGTTTAAAGAATAAGTCATGAAAGAAAAATTAAAATTAGTTTATGAAAGCGTTACGTTCAAAGATTGGGTACGTTTTGACGCTAAAAAGTTCTCTGGAAATATTGAGAAAAAATTAGCAGATTTTAATCGAGATATCATTTTACGTGATCTTCGAGAAGCGGCGGTAGCGATAATATTATTCATTATTTATTGCTACCAAATCATTTTTAGCGATCTAAGCATATCTCAAACAGTATCAAGCTGGGTAATGTTGTTCGCTTGTGTTTTTATCGTTGCCATTATGTATTGGGGTAGGTCAATTGGAAAGGAAATACATACCTTACCAACTATTGAATTCCTCAGAATGCAGCGCAAATACCTTGTTAGACAGAGAAATTTGCTAAGTAATGTTCTATTCTGGTATATGGGACCTCTTTTAATATCCTATTTAATAGGTGCTTGGGATCAATTCTCACCCTATTTTTCACAAAATGAGTCGTGGATCGTGAAATCTGGAGGATTAGTCGCAATTAGTATTGTTCTGTCTTTTCTTATTGGTTTTTCAATAGTAATATACATTCTAAATAAAAAGGCGGCCAAGAGTGTACAAGTCATTATTGATGAGGTTGATCGTGCTATGAAGGAATTTGAGGAGTAAACAAGTTCGGGAAAAAGATGGATTTGATTTTTAGTTCTTGTGAACACGGTCATACCATCTTTTTTCTCTTTCCAGAAGTGCAATAAACTTGCTGGGCGTATCAATTTGTATGGATACTCTTTCATTTGTTGCTGGATGAAAAAACTTTAAACCTGTCGCGACGAGAAATAGACCTTTGTGACTTAAGGTTTTCTTTACATCGTCATAAAGCTTATCTCCGAGGATTGGATAACCAATTTCAGCGCAATGAATTCTTAATTGATGAGTTCGACCAGTTTTTGGACGTAATTCCAATAGGGATAACTTTTCACTTTTCACGGAATTTACCTTTTGTAGCGTTTTAAAAGTTGTATTTGCTACTTTCCCGCCTACCTTCGAATCAATATTGCCTTCTTCCGGAGAGCTCCCTTTAACGATAGCCTGATATATCTTATCGACTTCTCTCCTTTCAAATTGTTCAGCTAACTCTCTATGTGCTGCGCTTGTTTTAGACATTAGGACTAAGCCTCCTGTTGATCGATCTAGACGATGCAAAGGTCGATACCATTCCCAAGCATCTGGTCTAGTGGACAATGTACCTTTCCCGATCATCGCATTCACAAGTGTATCATAATTGTTACCACTTGTTAGCAGTCCAGGAGGTTTATTTACCACAATGATAAAATCATCCTCATAAAGAATTGGTATCCTAATGTCAATTGCCTTCGGTAATCTTCTCAAACTATCTAGCAACTCAATAGAATCTCCTACATGAATCCACTTACCTGTTGTTGCAGGCTCGCCATTAATGAAGATTTCTCCGCGTTTTATAACTTTCTTTAGTGAACTTCTAGTTGGATACAACTGGAACTTTCCAATAAGCCAATCAATACATCGCATGGGTTCCTCCAATTCAGTTACTTTTATTTTTTCCAACACGATATTATCCATCATGGCTAAGTTAAAAAGAATAAGGGTGTCCAATCAAACAGACACCCTTCGAAATAAGGAGAGCTCCCTCCTATTTTGGTGCTCAATACAACGCACCTAATTCCAGTTTAAATTATTTTTTAGCACTAAATTATAGCATAAGCTTTTCCGTTCAAGCACCTCTACTAATCCAATAATTAATCTATTTGCAAAATTGTTCTCTATCGAATTTTAAGTGGATTCATTATCTAGAATTCATGACAATGAAAAAAGTAACGAAGTTTCTTCCAATAAGAATCTAGTATTACGGAATAATAGCCCTAAATTCGCTACTCAACTGATTATTATGAAGATTCAAACGAATAAAGTGGTCACACTGAATTACACTTTAAAAAACAGTGAAGGAGAGGTTTTAGACACATCTGAAGGTCGGGATCCATTGGTTTATTTGCATGGCGTTGGAGGACTCATACCAGGACTTGAAGCTGAGTTGGAAGGGAAAGAAAAAGGAAACTCATTTAACACAGTTGTTGCACCGGAGGATGCTTATGGAGTTAGAAGAGAGGAGCTTCTCCATGTCGTTCCGAAAAGCGGTTTCCAAGGTGATGAAGAGATGCAATTGGGAATGCAGGTACAACTTGAAACAGAACAAGGACCAGCAATAGCAACAATTTCTGAGATTGAAGGTGACAATGTAACTCTCGATCTCAATCATCCACTTGCAGGCACGGAATTACATTTCGAAATTTCCGTCATGGACCTAAGAGATGCAACGGATGACGAAATAAGTCATGGACACGTGCATGGCCCAGGAGGACATCAACACTAAAATAATTTCAAAGGGAGGTAGCCTCCTTTTTCTGTTTTTACCTATGCGGGCCTCTTATTCTCTATTGTTTCTAATTCACTTTACAATTTTTGGTCAGAGTGATTCCCTCGATTACAATGATCAAAAGTTTTGGGCTGTCTTACCAACGCAATATCCAGAAGGACTAACTGATCTTATCCAAGATACCCTAATAGAGAATACAGATATCTTTTATGTTTATCCTACACTTATGGTAAACAAAAAAGATACCGCATGGAATTATCAGATTTCGAACGAAAAACACAGGAGTAAGGTCATCGAATTTGCCGTTAAATTTCAAGCATCCGCATGGGCAAATACCGGTAAACTATATGTACCATTCTACAGGCAAGCTCATTTGCGCTCTTATGATAATTTAGATGGTAAAGGAAGAGAAGCACTCTTACTTGCTTATTCGGATATTAAACGAGCGTTCAGTTACTATCTACAACACCTCAATAATGGGAATGCAATAATTTTAGCTGGACATAGCCAAGGATCAACACATATTTCGCTTTTATTGAAAGACTTCTTTGACGGAAAACCCTTGCAAAACAAACTAATCGCAGCATACCTTCCTGGGATAGGGCTGGAGGAGAACCATTATGAGTCCATAAAACTGCTCCAGCATAAAGATTCTTTGGCACAAATTCTATCCTATCAGCGAGCGGGTATATGGGCAGCACAAATCGAACAGCAACAGCTGGAACTGGTAGCAGAAAATGATACAGAATTGCCAGGATCATGGACAGCTGCTATCGGGCATACT
>JALRKF010000080.1 GCA_023254905.1 Crocinitomicaceae bacterium
ACCCATAAAATATCCTCCTGACAGGGCTACGATTAACAGAATACCAATCCATGGCTGCATTCTATCTTTTGCATTAAGAGCTTTAACCTCGCTCACGAGATAGCTAGAATTATGCATATCATATATAGGTTTAACAGAGTATGCATAAGTATTCACTAACAATGTTAGAACAACAGAGAAAAGAACTGCTTTTCCTAACAAGAAAAGTAAATATGTGATATTGTATTTCATATTACTTGATTCTCTGTAATTCAATTCCGATTTAGCAGAAGCTATCTGGGATTGGCGCATTTCTTTTGTTCTATTTCTTTTCTGCTCTGCCTTAGCTATAGACTTTGCATCCGCTCCATACCCCTTCATATTCTGTAGCTGCTTATCAAAATTTTCAGTCTCGTTACTCTGTACTTCTTCTAGATTTTTTATTTGATCTTTTATCGATTTAACAGCATCTTCAATAGATTCCTTTGACATTACTTTTTCTGGAATATTTCTTAAAGGTATTGTCGTAGCATAATACCCTTGGTATACAGAATTTTCACTTATTCTAAGTTTCAAATCAGATTCATTTGATAATGTATCCAGACAAGCTCTAAACTCAGCATCTGTAAGCGTATCATTTAAAATCCAATCCGTCCTGTTGCTTATGGTGTTTGCTTCAAGTTCTTCATTTAACTGAGTGTTATTGTTCGTCATAACTTTGCCAACAACACTATCATTTAACTGTTCGGTACTGTAATTAACAACGTAATAAGGTATTATAGATAGAATACCTCCGATTACAATTACAAATAAAGGTTGTAAAAGAAAATACCAACATCTTTTAAAGGACTCGCTAGCAACACCTTTTATACGTGATTTAAAATCTGCACTATCTCCTGATGTATTGATATAAATTGCTCCAACATTCGTGATAAATGCCATGGTTAGCACTAAAGCTAATACTATTACTACAGCAAGAACTGAGGGGGCATAAAATAATCCTGCAAATAAACCACCCCAACCGTGAATATCGTCAAGTTGGTTCGGTCCAACGATTAAAGCTGCGATAACTAAGATCAATCCCACAACGGAAACGGCAAACATAGCAGCTTTCTTTCCTTTTTCGTGACTGTTAAATGAAACAAGCCCAACTACCCAGGTCACCGCAATAGCTAAACAAAAAGGACCTCCTATTTCACCGATTACTTTCATACCCGTAAGGTGGCCAATAAACTCAAGCACTGCATAAGCAAGAAATCCGGCAGCAACAACTTTAAAAGACCTTACATATGATTGCCAGTTGACTACCGATGGTACGACACCAATAACCGCCAAGAATATATCGATTGGAATAGTGATGAAATATCTTATAATCAGTCTGAGTGCGCTCAGTAAAACGTCTATTATCATTACCGCAATTCTGTAAATAACTTTTACCACTGGTAAAATTATCCTTTCATATATCCAGTTTAAAATAGTGCCCACATACCCTAAAATGAAGGAAACAAAATAGATAGTGTATGCACCTACATTGAATATAAAAGACATAAACATCCCAATGAGCACCAGAGGTAGGTGCCAGGTAGGACTTTCACTTGTTCGGTCAGAAAGACTTTGAATTTTTAATAAACCTTTTGGTTTTTCATTTTTTTGATCGGATAGTAAATATCCCAAGATTGGAGCGGCAACCGCTAATAAATAGTAGTACATTAGATTTGGTTTTTTTGGTTACAACCAAAGTAAAAATTAAAATTGTATGAACTACTATCTATGATAATCCATAACTATGATTTGATAAATGAGATATATTCTTTTTATGCCTCAGTTGAAACTTTTTCGGAGATTTTGTGACGTTCTCAGTGATAAATTTTCATACCTTTCGATACGTTCTGATTATTCCATATTTCTGAAAGGTATTGCATCTAATGACCTTATTTGAGTCACACATATACCATAAACTTCAAGGTCGATGCTTTAAACTTGGCAAGCCTTAACTTAATATAGTGAGGATTTTTGATCTCCCTTGGAAGAATTTCTATCTATTATTTTCAACTAATAATTTGCGTGTGAATAGCAAAATCAATAACCAATATTTTGGGTCAAATTCGGATTTAATATTAAATCTGCGGTAGGCAAAGGATATAAATTAAGGTAATCAGGAGTTCCCTGACCAACATCTGGACCGCCCTTGAATGGCCATAAGTAATCTGACCCTGTGAATTTACCAAATCGTATTAGATCCGTTCTTCTCGAACATTCCCAATATAACTCTCTTGCTCGCTCATCCAGCAACTCATCCAATGTGATCGATACAAAATTGGATCCTGTATTACCATAAGCTCTCTCACGAAGTGCATTTACTAGATTTGTACCTTGACCTGTATTCCCTGCACCTCTAAGCCCTGCTTCCGCATGCATGAGATGCACCTCAGCAAGTCTGAACATTGGATAATCCACATCAACAAATCCTCCTGCAACATTAGATCCAGGATCAGATCCACTTGTTATATTTCTATATTTCGGCAATCCATATCCTTGCGTAAAACTTCCTAAGCTAGTAATATCAAGAGATTGTCCATCACGATAAAAGAGGTATCTGCTATCTAGCATACTATCCGCAAATTTCTCAACAAAAGGTCGTGTTGTTCTCAATCCTTGCCATCCTCCTGAAATACCAAATTCTGAAGGCACCATCGTACCACCAACCGCAGCATGAATCAGAAATGTAGTGCCACCATAAGTTTGCGTGTATAATCCATCAAATGTAACAGGGAAAATAATTTCCGGCGACATGTGATTATCTGCAAGAAAGAGATTCTGGTAGTTGTTATCTAATACAAAAACTCCATGATCGAGTATTTTTTGACAAAATACTTGACAATCAGAATACCTATTCGCTCCAGCATACACCTCTGCATTCAAATAATTCTTTGCTAACAAGAATTGAACTGCTGCCTGACTAGCACGTCCATAAGGACAAGAGGCCGGATCCATCAATAATGATTCAATTTCCAATAGCTCTGTCTCTACGTAATTAAATAGGTCTGCGCGAAGAATTTGCTCCGGGACAAAAGATCCAACATTATCCTCCTCCGTAACAAAAGGAACATTTCCGAATAAATCCATTGCATGCGAGTATGACAATGCTCTTAAGAATCTCGCTTCATTTCTGTAAAGTCTAATTTCCTCCTTCTGAGCCTCATTGAAACCGCGATCAGTCATTTTATTCTCAGAACACTCGCGGATAAACTCATTACATAATGTGATCTGATAAAAAATTCGATAGTACATGGCTTTAACGAACGAATTATCTGCTGACCAAGTCGATTTATTCAACTCGGGGATACCCGGATCATTCCATCCGCAAACAGCTACATCTGTAGGGACTTCTTGAAGATTGTACAAGACACGAACATATGCCGAGAAACCTTCATCTATTCCTGAAATATCGGCATTTCCGGCAGGTCCCTTTAAGCCTGTTACCGATAATCCGCTGTATATCTTCGCAAGGACATTAATATAGTTCTCAGGATCGGCATAAACCGTCGCAGCATTGAGACCATAAAGTGGCTCCTGATTCAATTGCTTCTTACACGAGAATACTAATAGAACAGCAGGAAGAAAAATTCCGAAAGTGAGTATCTTTTTCATTGTATTTCGTTAAAATTTATAATTCAGATTAAGTGTGAAAAATCTTGGTCTTGGATAAATATTATTATCGATTCCCCCTACTACTTCAGGATCCAGACCTGAATATTTCGTCAAGACAAAAACGTTGTTAACATTCACGGAAACGGATAAAACCTCCTTAAATCGATAACCAATATTTAAATAATCCATTCTCAAGAAATTAGCCTTTTCCACATAATGATCGCTCAAGAGCTGTTTATCTGTGTTAAACTCGAATTCTTCTTGGTAGTAGCTACTACTGATATTATTCAAGAAACCCAGGGTACCGACAGATTGGAAAGTTCCCGCATTCGAGTGAACATTGTTGTAAATATATCCACCCAATTCTCCTCTCAAGAGCATACCAGCGAACCATCTTTTGTAAGAGAATTCTAAATTAAGACCAATGAAAACATCTGGAGCGACATTTTCAAACCTGTATCGATCTTCCTCGTTGATCACTCCATCGTTGTTCCTGTCAACAAAAGCATCAAGCTCGGTGTAAGTCGAACCGTCAGCTGCCTGACTACCCGCCTCTATTGGCATACCTTGTGCATCATACTGTTGTTCGAAGACATAGTAAGAGAAAGTTGGATAACCAACTGTGTGGATTTGGACAAAATTTCCTATTCCTCCAGCAATTCCACCAACCGGAATCCCAGGAGATGTTGTGTCGGGAACTTGGGTTAATGAGAGTACCTTGTTAAGATTGTAAGAGATATTAAAGCCTGCATCCATTCTAAAGTCTTTCTTTGCAACGAGTCCAGTATTAATGGCAAATTCAATTCCTTTATTTTCCATACTACCCACATTCGTAAGTATCTGATTCGTAAAATTCGTACCCGCCATAACAGGAACCACTGCCAGTAAATCATCGGTTCTTTTATAGTATAGATCAAGTGAACCATTAATTCTATCCTTCAAAATACCAAAGTCTATACCTAGGTTATAACTCTTCGTTTGCTCCCACTTTATGTTTGCATCGTAACCATCCGGTCTTAATACTGTATAATACGTTCCTCCAAAATAATATTGTGCGGTTAAGGTTCCTTGCTGGTAATTAGGTATGTAAGGATAATCTGAACCTATATCCTGCTGACCTGTAACACCATAACCGAAGCGTAATTTTAATAAGTTAATACCTTTTACATCAGCTAAAAAGGACTCGTTCGAAATTATCCATGCAGCACTCGCTGATGGGAAAAGACCCCATCTGGTCTCTGGACTGAATCTAGATGATGCATCTGTTCTCAAGGATGTGGTGAATACATACTTTTCCTTATAATTTACTATACCTCGACCATAATAGGAAAGCAATGCATTCGCAGTGTAAAAAGGAAAAGGATCGGCCGGGAAAATAATTGAGTCCTGATTGTAATTATATACTGGATTGTTTGGGGTACTGGTTTCCCAATCTTGATATGCATAACCTAAAGTTGCATCAATTAACAAGTCTTTGATTTTATCGCTTGAATTGTAGTTCAAATAGGCCTCGAGCAATTTATTTCTTTTCTGACTTCTATATTCTGAGAAGCTACCATTACTGTAAAATCCAGCAGCGGATCTTGAGTTAACGCTTACTTCTCCCCTACCTTCCGAAAGGTCCGTACCTCCATTGATCACCAAACTCATTTCAGGTAGGAAATGAAATTTGTATCGCGAGCGGAAATTTCCAATGAATCTATCAACGTTACTAAAATCATTTCTTTGAGTCAACAATCCCAATGGGTTCTTAGGTGCTAATGTGCTTGGATTTCCATTTAATTGTAACCACTCAAAATATCCTCCATACTCGGATGAACCCGAATACAGCGGTTGTGTTGGATCAAATCTATTTGCTGCTCCTATCGCACCCCGATCCGCGAAGAATGAGTACGTTCTGGAATATTTAGTCTGAATATCAAAAGTCAAATGGTCGTCGAAAAAGCTAGGGTTCAAATTGAGACTGATATTATGCCTCTTCAATTCATCTCTTCTAAGAATTCCATCCTCAAGTCGCATCCCAGCTGATAATCTGTAAGGCAAAGATTTAATCCCGCCATAAATTGAAATGTTATAATTATTAACTATTCCAGTTCTGTAAATGGCTCTTTGCCAATCTGTGTTATCTTCTCCTAATAGAGAAATTTGACTTGCATTACCATAAAGTTGGACGAGCTCTCTGAATTGATCACCATTGAGCACATCTGCATACTTTGCAATTTTAGAAATGGTGGTTGATATATCCAACTCGACATGTACCCGATCCATATTAATCCCTTTACCTCCTTTCGTAGTAATTAGAATCACACCATTGGCTCCCCTTGAACCATAAATTGCTGTAGCACTCGCATCCTTAAGAATGGTGAAAGATTCTATTTCATTTGGATTTATTAAAGACAGGGCATTCGCACTACCCGCAATTCCTCCATTGTCAAGCGGAACACCGTCAACAACAATCAGCGGATCATTACTTGCATTGATGGATGTTCCACCTCTCAGACGAATAGTACTACCAGAACCTGGAGCACCATCATTAGAATTGATCTTTACTCCTGCCACCTTTCCTTGTATTAGCTGCTCTGGAGTTGCCGCTGGAGTCTCGTTAAAATCTTCAGATTTGATTTTAGTCGCAGCACCTGTAAGATCCTTAGTTCTTGTCGTACCATAACCAATCACGACGGTCTCTTCTAGATTGAGCATATTCTCTCCCAAAGTGAAGTCAAGTTGCACGGACTGGTCTTTTAAGAGCTCCACATCGATAAGCTGCTCTGGATACCCCAATGCTCGAATCAGAATTTGACGTTGCTCTCGATCCGCACTTATAGAAATAGGACCTAATTCATAATTTCCGTCAAAATCCGTTTTAGCCCCTATCTGGGTATTGAAAATTACCACAGTAGCATTGTAAACGCCTTCACCTTGTGCATCAGTAACTTTACCTTTTACAATGGAACCCTGTGAAAACACTAGAAATCCTGTTAGAACAAACAGGAAAGAGATGGTTAATCTTGTCTTCATAACTTTTGCTTAGTTCATCAAATATAACAAATACTAATAAATGTCAATTTGACACTTAGTTTTTTTTACTTCACTCTAAATTTGAAAATACATTTGTTCCTTTTGAACGCCCCTTCTGTTATTTTCATGATACGATTTCCGTCTTTATCTCTCATTACCTTTATTGGAATAGTCTCATCTAAAAGTTTTTTCTTGTCCAGTACTCTGAGCCAGATATTTTGACGTATGACTCCTCTTTTAGTAATTCTGAGAATAACTCTGTTCCTCTTTACACAGAGGGAATAGTACATCTCACTTGATTCAAAGGAAGGCGAATTTTCTTGGATGTTATTGTCTGTGTATAACACCAACTTTTTTTCCATCTTTACTTTATCCAAGTAGAAATCCAAATAGATCATCGAATTACTCAAATCCTTGGTGGATCTTAAATCATTTGTGCGAGGAATTATTGTGCCAGATCGCACAAAAACAGGTATTTCATCGATAGCAAGATTTTCTGTTATTGTTATTCCAGATTGATGAACATCTCCATTATGAAAATTTATCCAATCGTTTCCAATGGGAAGATATATTTTTTTTGATTGCTGGTTTTTAACCAAAACGGGAGCTACCAGGAAATCATCTCCCCAGAAATAAAGACTATCGTTTGAGTAGTTTTCAATTCGAGATTGATCATAAAAGAACAAAGGACGCATCAATGGAATACCGTGAAGTGTGTTTTCTCGAACCAATCTATAATTGTACGCCAGGAGATCATAGCGAAGTTGGATAGAATGTTTTACAATCTCTCTAGTGCTCTCCTTTTTGAAAACTGGTTCTGAAGGTACTTCTTCCTGTGCATGAGGGCGATAAACAGGTTGAAAGACACCATACTGAAGCCATCTAATGTAAAGCTCATCATCATCATAATTACCTGCAAAACCGCCAAGATCAGAATGCATGTAACCCATTCCTTGCATACCCATCTGAAGGCTTAACTCCATTTGACCGCGTAAGCCTCCCCAAGAACGATTAACATCTCCAGACCATGGTATCATTCCATACTTTTGTGAACCTGAATAACCCGCTCTCATCAGAATGAACGGACGTTCCGTTGGAAAATCATTAGTTAAAGAATCATAGAGCATTCTTGACCATTGATGACCATAAATATTGTGAACGTTGTTTGCTGGTATGTTACCGTGAAAAAGCTCTTCAGGATGAACTTCAGGCTCACCCAGATCACCCCAAAAACCGGCAATCCCATAATTTTTGAGCTGCTTATAGTTTTTATAGAACCATTTCTTCCCTTCATCGTGAAATACATCTATCAGTCCAGTATTCCCAAAGTAAAAATCGTACGTAAAAGGATTTCCAGATCGATCGTTGCAGAGAGCTGCACTAATAACAGCATCTTCCCATTTGTCAGAAGTTGTAAGCACAAAAGGCTCTGTTACTAAAATAGTCTTGACATTTCTTTCATCGAGATTATTTATCATCTTCATTGGATCTGGAAAAGAATCTAGATGAAATTTTAAATTTCCCATGGTACCCTTTATGGTCTTGCCGAACCAATACAGATCGAGTATTACAGCATCTAGAGGAATATTAAACTTGTTGTAAAGGGCAACTGTTTGTTCCACCTCATTTTGAGAATGATAGCCAAATCGACTCGCAAAATTTCCTAAAGCCCAAATGGGAGGAAGCGGTTGCTTACCAGAGATATTCGTCCATGAATTACATAGCTCCTGCCAGTCATCCGAGATAACTATCTGATACCTTTTCAGATTTAGATTGGAGCTAAATTTTAATTTATTCTCGTTTTGGCTATCTAAATCAAGCCATCCCACTCCAGGATCATCAAAATGAATTAAAAATCCTTTATTGGAGATAACAATAGGCATTCCAAAATTCATTTGTTCAGAGAACGTTTCGTAACCATAATGAGCTCTGTTGTATAAGGGTAATCTATATCCACGCCGATTCATTCCTAGTACTCGAGCGCCTCCACCGTATAAAATATCATCCTCATTGATAGTCAATTCTATGTCAACAGAATCAGAATTAATGTTGGTGATATCCTTGACTAAGGTCTCTCCATTATGATTCAAAACTATGGAGAAAGGGGATTTATGAACAGTCACTTGTATGTCCCCGTTTTTCAATGAAATGATATCCTTGCTAGAGGATATTCTGGGCTTTAAATCGGCTAAATTATATTCATTTATGGCATGTGATCTTATTGAATCTTGCCAATTGTAATCAACATCAATGGTATTCCTGGAGATAAATCTGAGCTTACAGGAATTCCCTGATTCTAGTTCTATAACAATACCTCCTTGACATTTTGAAAAAGTACGAACCAGATCAATTTGACCAATTAAAAAGATCGATTGCGTTAAAAACAAAAGAGTAATTATTCTTGACATGTGACTAAAACTTTTCTGCCGCAGATAGATTTTAACTTAGCCCTGTTAAAATAAAAAATAATAACTATTGGGCATTATTAAATTATTTTCGTTAATTTACGTCAAAATGACACTAAGTTAAATTAAATCCAAACTTATGAAAAAATTATCTACTCTATTTTTCTTTTTAGGAATTACCGCAACAATTGGATTCAGTCAAGTAACTGTGACGTATCAAGTTGACATAACAGATTATCTCGGTGGTGGTGCAACTCTGGACCCCAA
Source organism: Crocinitomicaceae bacterium (assembly GCA_023254905.1). Taxonomy (GTDB): domain Bacteria; phylum Bacteroidota; class Bacteroidia; order Flavobacteriales_D; family Crocinitomicaceae; genus UBA4466. The sequence goes on from JALRKF010000080.1 coordinate 9,321, forward strand.
CGGAATTCGAGTTGGTGGAGATTTTACGTCTCAAGGAGCAACTGTTGCTGATTGGACACCAGCAGATGCCTCATGTGCAATGACTGATCTTGGAAACAATATCTGGTCTATTGCCGTTGAATATCCTGCATCAAGCATTGGACAAACACAAAGTTACAAGTTTGTTAACGGAGATTGGGGGACGAACGAAGGCACCGATCCTGCGAATACGATAGCAACTGCTGGTTGCGGAATTGACGATGGATCCGGAAATATCAACCGGCAACTTGTAATACCACAGAGCAACATAACCTTGACGTTTTGTTGGGATGCATGTTTGACTTGTGCGGGAGATGATCCACTCGGGATTGAAACAAAACAAATCTTAACAACTGAGATATTCCCTAATCCAGTAAAAGAAACGTTGACAGTTGAGGCAAACGTTGAGACAGCGACAGTTGAGGTATATAACTTGATCGGAAGTAAAGTAGCCGTTAGTTCTCTCAAGAATGGAACGGCTGAAGTGAATGTTTCTGAACTACCTGCGGGAAGTTACATACTCTCGTTAAACTCAGGTAAAAACTCGACTAAGAAGAAGTTCATTAAGCTTTAAGAAAAATACTCTTTAACAAAATAGGCCCGCTTCGGCGGGCTTTTTTTTCTGATACCAGTTATGAAAAAAATAGCTAAACTCTTTATCCTTTTTGGTATCCATATGCACCTTAGCTCGCAGATATTGGAGATAACACCCCCATTTCCAACTATTGATGACGTAATTACTATTACCTATGATGCAAGTGAAGGAAATCAAGCACTTCTTGGCGTTACCCCTATATACGGCCATATGGGACTCATAACAGACCAAAGTACTTCTATGACCAATTGGCAAAATGTTCAAGGAACGTGGGGAACTGCAGATGCGAATGTACTTATGTCAGATCTTGGTAACGACCAACACCAAATTGTTGTTGATGTTGATCAGTTTTATGGAGTTCCACAAAGTACAATTATTCAGAAACTAGCTTTTGTGTTCCGAAATGCAAATGGCAGCATAGTTGGAAGGGCTGCTAATGGCGCAGATATTTATTATGAGATGTATCCTGTTGGTGCAGGATTTTTAGCTAAATTCTTCACACCTGAGACAAGTCAGGTTATTGATCTAAATGATCAGCTCAACATATTGGCACAATCAAATAATCCGGCACAGTTGGAGATATTTGATAATGGAACCCTGATTGCAAGTATTTCTAATAATACTATTCTATCGCATACTATTACAGCATCAAGCCCTGGAGACCATGAGGTGGTTCTCGTTGCGAGCGATGGAACAACAATTCTGAACGATACCATCCATTATGTGGTTAATCCTCCGTTGAATATTATCGATCCACCGCTGGGTGTGATCCACGGGGTAAATAGAATAGATGCGAACTCAGTTATTATCTCTATGTACGCACCTCTGAAGAATAATATTTATGTGCTGGGAGATTTCAATAATTGGCAGCCAAGTGTAGCCTATCACATGAATCAATCCAGTGATGGAGAAACATGGTGGATAGAAATAAACGGATTAGTTCCAGACATGGAGTACGGGTATCAATACCTTATTGATAATAATCTTACTCTCGCGGACCCACTTAGTGAAAAAATAGCTGATCCGAATAACGATGATTATATAGATAGCATAACATATCCAAATGCATATGATTATCCCGAGAATAAAACTACTGGTTTCATATCTCTTTTTGAAACAGAACCCTCTTCATATAATTGGCAGAACGATAATATCACGATGCCAGATAAAGACAAGCTAACGATTTATGAATTATTGGTAAGAGACTTTATTTCTTCACATAATTATCTAACAATCATAGATACATTAGATTATTTAGATAGTCTTGGTATCAATGCAATTGAGTTAATGCCTATTGGAGAATTTGAAAACAATGAAAGTTGGGGATACAACCCAAGTTTTCACATGGCATTGGACAAATATTACGGAACACCAGATCATTTCAAAAGTTTCGTAGATGCATGTCATGCAAGAGGAATTGCTGTAATTGTTGATATAGCGTTAAATCATACATTCGGTCAAAATCCAATGGTCAACATGTACTGGGATGCCCAAAACAATAGTGTTTCACAGGACAATCCATGGTTTAATGTTACTTGTCCTCACCCTCCCTATTGTTGGGGTTACGATATGGACCACGAGGCTATTGCTACGCAGAATTATATAGATAGAGTCAATCTGCACTGGATAAATGAATATCATATTGATGGTTTCAGGTTTGACTTTACAAGAGGATTTCTAAATGGTGCGAATAACTACAGTAACACTCGGATAGATCTTTTAAAGCGTATGGCAGACACTATTTGGACCCAAGATCCGGAGGCATATGTCATTTTAGAGCATTGGGCAGATAACAACGAGGAAATCGAATTATCCACTTATGGCATGTTATTGTGGGGCAATATGACTTACGAATACCACCAAGCAATGAAAGGATATTCTTCGAATTTAAATTGGGGTATACATACGGAGCGAGGTTGGACACTACCACATTTGATCACGTATATTGAAAGTCATGACGAGGAAAGAGGCATGTATGAGACTTTAAATTTTGGGATCACTTCAAACCCGGACCACAATACAACTGTGGAACATGTTGCCCTGAATCGATCAGAAACAGCTGCGGTGATTCTATTAAGTACACCGGGACCAAAAATGATTTGGCAATTTGGAGAACTCGGATATGATATTTCCATCGATTTTCCATGTAGAACATGTAACAAACCGATACTTTGGAATTATTATCTCGAAAATAATAGACGCAAGCTTTATGATGTCTATAAAGCCATGAATTATCTAAGAGAGAATTTCAGTACTTTTCACACAACAAATTTTCAATACTCACTTGTTTCAAATATCAAAAAAATAACCCTGTTGGATTCCTCCATGGATGCCGTTACTTACGGGAATTTTGCCATTGATTCTACTCAATTCTACTCAGGATTTCCCTATTCGGGATTTTGGTACGAATATTTCACGGGAGATACACTCGAGGTTGTTAATGTGAACATGCAGCTCGAATTCGCTCCAGGAGAATACAGGATCTACACATCTACTCCAATAGCTAAGCCAGAAATTATAAACGTCACATCAATAATTGAGAACGAGCTACCTACGATTGAACTTTATCCGAATCCTGCGAGTGAGATAATTTATTTTACTGGCGATAAATCGGACTTTTCAAGTGGGATAATTATGGATTTAAAGGGAAAATTCATAGATAGATTGAACAAAAACAAGTTGCAG
>JALRKF010000087.1 GCA_023254905.1 Crocinitomicaceae bacterium
TTCGATTTGTTTATTATCGACGTTTTCCAAAGTTTCAGAGAACATTTTGCCAAAAGATCCAGTGTCAGTCATCAAAATTGACCGGTGTTACTTCGATATGCAAATCAATACGGTCCATTAATGGACCAGACACCTTACTCAAATACCTTTGAACCGTATGTGAATTACAAGAACACTCCTTTTCAGGATGATTAAAAAATCCGCATGGACACGGATTCATTGCAGCAACAAGCATAAAGCATGCAGGATAATCAACGGTGAATTTTGCACGTGAGATCGTAACCACTCGGTCTTCCATTGGTTGTCGCATAACTTCTAAAACGGTTCTCTTATATTCTGGAAGCTCGTCCAGAAATAAGATACCGTTATGAGCAAGCGATATTTCACCGGGCTGCGGATATCCTCCTCCGCCGACGAGGGCAACATCTGAAATCGTATGATGAGGCTTACGAAAAGGACGTTCTGCGAGAATGAATTGGTCTTTTTTAACCTTTCCAGCAACTGAATGTATCTTCGTTGATTCCAATAACTCATCATTCGTCATTGGAGGCAATATACTTGGCAATCTCTTTGCTAGCATTGATTTCCCTGAACCCGGAGGTCCAATCAAAATTATATTGTGTCCACCAGCTGCGGCAATCTCAAAAGCACGTTTAACATTCAATTGCCCTTTTACATCGTTGAAATCATTCATGTACTTTTTGCCTTTTCTATTAAGGATAGATTCCAACTGCCATTGAATAGGTTCAATTTCTTTTTTGTCATTCAGATGATCAATAACCGTTTTAAGATTGTTCGCTGGAAGAACATCTATTCCTTTAACTAGCCCTGCTTCCAATCCATTCTCCTCAGGTAAGATAATACCCTTGTACCCTTCCTTTTTCGCCATTAGCGCAACAGAAAGGGCTCCATTGATTGGTTTTAATTCTCCATCAAGACTTAATTCCCCAACGAGGATATAATCTTCCAATCTCTCAAATGAAATTTGTCCAGAGGCAGAGAGAATACCTACAGTAATGGGCAAATCGAACAAACTTCCTTCTTTGCGAATATCAGCTGGTGCCATATTTATTGTGATCTCCTTTCCGGGAAATCTGAGATCATTGTTCTGCAATGCTGCTTTGATCCGTTGCTGACTTTCTTTTACGGCAGAATCAGGCAATCCAACAAGAAAATAATTGATCCCATTTGCAATATTCACTTCGATGGTAATGACAGAAGCGTCAATACCTTGCACGGCGGCGCCGTAGGTTTTTACTAACATAATGGTAGGTTTTATAGGTTAATTCCATATAAGTTAGTTAAAAAAATCAATTGAAAAACAGCCATCTACACTCAATTTAGCTCTACTTTCATACCTTTACTTTTCATGCTGAAACACCTGAATATATCAACTTGGACATTCCTTTTGCTTTCTTTGGCAATTGTCCTTTTTAGATCCGCGCATATCGACAATAAGGAGATCAGCTGGGATGTATTCGGCTATTATCTGCCCCTACAGGCAACATTCATTGAGAATGATCCAATGCTGGATGATAGGTCTTGGGTGGACGAGACAGTTCGCACGTATCAAATATCGGGAACATCTTATTTTGTCTCATCCAATGATGACGGAGAACCGATGTACTTCTTTTTATTTGGGATGTCTTACCTGTATTCACTTTTCTTTTTTCTAGGACATTTGTTCGCAGGTTGGATGAGTTATGCACAAGATGGACTCTCCCCTCCTTACCAATTTGCACTTGTTTATGGTTGTCTCATTTACACAGTTGTTGGTCTCTATTATTTGAAGAAGATCCTTGGGCACTTTTTCAATAACATCACCACTTCGATCACACTGATCTTAATCGTTGTTGGTACGAATTATGCTCATCACATGACTCTTAAAAATCTAGAGACAGTGAATGTTCTATTCATGCTTGCAGGGATAACCATCTGGAACACAATCAAGTGGTATGAGAAACAGCAATTAAAACGACTCATTTATATTGGAGTTTCACTCACCCTGATGGCTCTGGCTAAGCCCAGTGAGATCCTATTTATACTTGTACCTATATTATGGGGCATCACTTCAATAGGAAGTGGAATTGATAGGGTAAAACTTTGGTTTAAGTATAAATGGCATTTTCTGATCGCTATCTCTGTCTGTCTTATCATTGCAGCGCCTCAGATAATGTACTGGTATTCTAAGACTGGTAATTTCTTTTACGACACTTATAAAAATCCAGGAGTTGGCTTAGACATTTTCGCACCACATATCTGGGAATCTTTATTCAGCTACAGAAAAGGATGGTTGTTGTACACTCCTATGATGCTATTTGCATTGGTTGGATTTTATTTCCTGTTCAAATTTGACAGAAAACATTTCCTGGGAATTCTTATTCCATTCTTAGTGAGCTTCTTCATAATCGCTTCATGGACAGAATACTGGTATGGCGCAGGGTTCTCTAATCGACCGGTAATTACGCTATATACTTTGCTCGCAATTCCTTTAGGGTATTTTGTTCTATACATATTGAATACTGGTAAGACAATTCGGTTAATAGCATTCGTTGGGCTTACACTTCTTATTTTTTTGAATCAATTTCAGTGGTGGCAATTCAGGAATTTTATTCTTCATCCGTATCGTACAACGAAAGACTACTATTGGGCAGTTTTCCTCAAAACATCAGTGAGTGAAGATGACAAAAATCTCCTGCTCATTAATCGAGACTTCTCAGGAATTCAAACCATGTCGAAACCTGAGAGATACCATCGCAAGCTACTCTTCCAGGATTATTCTCCTAAAATTGAGATTACTGATGATCAAGAGTATTATTATGAGCACAAAGCTAGATTTAAGGATTTAACCTCCAAAGATCATTGCTGGATACAATTTAGTTTTGACTATCAATTAGCCGATTCTTCAAGTGATGTAATGATAGCTACCATGATGGAACGCGAAAATGGATCCTATGCTCCTCATTATTATCAAATCACTTCATCTTCGAAATGGAGTTCTTTCGATACATTGTGGTTAACTCCCGAAATACGCGATATAAATGACCAATTGAAATACTTCATATGGGACCGTTCCAAAAGCGAATTAGAGATAATGAATTTCCAGATTCACATATATGAACGCAACTGATCGTTGCATTTAATTTTAATAAATACCAATCATAGTGAAATCACGAAATGCGCAAGGTTTTAAAATTTTCAAAAAAAATAGACTTTATTATCCTGCGTGATGCAACTATTTTACAATTACTCTTTTTTTCACATGCTGCTTATCACCAATGATTTCAAGGGTATATACTCCAGTTGAAAGCTTGTTAATATTTAATTTCAACAATTCTTTATCTATTACTCCCTTCAAAATGGTTCTTCCTCGAGGATCGATTAAATGATAACTCGAAAACTGATCAGAAGAAAACTCTACATTAATCAATTCAGACGAAGGATTCGGAAAAATATTAACCCCATAATTAGAACTCTCCTCAATGTTCAAACCACAATTAAAATTAGCTCGTACAACAATTGCTCTTGGATTTGACAACCAATATGCATCTCCTAATCCATCAAAACCATAAACCATGTAATTCTCAACAGATTGACCATACATAAAATGTGCATCTCCTGACCCATCTAAAGGTCCTCCATAATGCCCAGCTACAACCAGTGCCTCCTCTCCTGCAAGAACCGGTGTTTCACTTAGTAATGGCAGGTTTAAGATTGTTCCTAGATCCGAAGTAGTTAGGTCAATCACATCAGTTGCACCTCTAAACTCCCACTGCCCCAAACTAGGACTCCAAACATATACTTCACCAAATACAGAGGCTCCATCATTTTCTGGTTCATCGGCTATACCTATCTCCATACATTGTATTGAACCATCGTTAATTATTTCGTATACATTACCTATTTTGAAGGGTTGTCCAGTATTTCCAGAGAAATTTGAGATTGAAGCAATGGATTGATTTCCACTTTGTAAACTATCTAAACCATACAAAGACTCAGTAATTTGGATTCTATCCGAGCCTTCATTATTCGACAAATCTCCATCTGTTTGTCCAGAAATAATTGCGCTAAAATCAATGCTATGAATATCTACTGCCGACGGAGTCCACCCAGACACTAAAAAAGTATCCGAATCAACAGCAGGAAGATTTATCATGCTAGACGTGCCGCTAAAATCTATTCCGCCAGTATTTGATATTGAAACTGATGACTGCACATTATTTATTTGATCTCCAGTATTATTAGATATAGAAGTGTAAAAAGTTATCGGAGAGGCCTGGACGAGAGGAATTTTATAGTACTGATTTTGGAAGTTACCAGTTCCCCACCAGCTTTCCTCATGAACCACATCAAATGCATCTGCCTCACGGAGTGAAATATCATCAATCTGCCAATGGTAAACTCTTGCACTCCATCCGATCTTTAAATAAACCGTTGATTGATTTGCTGCCACATTGGTAATATTAAGGTTAACTACATCAGGATTAGCAGACGCTGTATTATTGGCTATACCGCCCGAAACATCGTAACCTTCCCAATTTATACTATCATTACTTACAAATACATACATAGGTACACCATTGTTATATCTGTAATATTGTTCAAAGGAGAGAATAACCGAAGATCTGCCCGAACAGTCAATTGCGTCGGTAATAAAATAAGAACTCAAATATTGATAGTACGTACCCGATGGTTGACCGTAAGTAAAATGATTCGCTGAATCAGCATCACAGATTAAAAAACCATTAGCTCCTGTTGTTGACGCAATAGCTGTGCCTGCTGCTGATGCATTATTTCCATTGAAATTTCCCCAGGATCCATCTGTTGAATAAACCCATGGACATATTCCAGACGAATCTGCAACAACCCATCCATTTGGAAATCCATTCCCAAAATCTTCCGTCCAAAATGGCACTGCTTTCGAGTCATCTGAAAGATGCTGAGAGGGCTTTCGTAATGTTTCTTTAAAAACCTCATCTGAAAAGGTAGAATTCAATTGTGCGAAGAGACTAAGAGGTAAAACTATCGTCAATCCAAGTAGTAGTTTTTTCATAAAGCGCATTTTTATTGGGGGATAATATCGGATATTTTTTTCAAAAACAAAAAAGCCGATAACAATGTCATCGGCTCAATATCATTTATGAGAAGATTAACGCTTATGCATTCCTTCGTCAGAAACAGTAAGTTTCTTCCTACCTTTCTTTCTGCGCGATGCTAACACTCGTCTTCCGTTTTTTGTAGCCATGCGGCTGCGGAAACCGTGTTTGTTTCTTCTCTTTCTTACTGATGGTTGAAACGTTCTCTTACTCATTTTATATTGTCTTTAAACCTTAGTCAAAAAATTGGACTGCAAAGATAACACATTTTTGTATTTACCAAAAGGATTCTGTAAAAATATCCTTTTTTATATTCTGTGAAGATATTGTCGTTAATTTTGCATCTATTGATTAGGTATGCTAAGACCAAAAACAAATAAGAAAGAAGATATAAAACTGTCGAAAGATAGCTGGAGAAAGGCTAAGAAGATCTTCTCTTACCTCAGACCTTACTCAGGACAGTACTTCATAGGTTGGGTGTTTTTGATCTTATCGTCTTCAATGGGTCTTATCTTCCCTCTTTTAATGGGACAATTACTTGGTTCGGGTTCAGATACTCCCAGCTCTATGCAAGGTATTCTAGAGAAGGTGTCAATCGACAATGTCAATTCGGTAGCACTTGGACTACTCATATTATTCGTTGGACAGGCGATATTCAGTTTCATACGAGTAGTAACTTTTACGAACGTTACAGAGGGCGCACTGAGAGATATGCGCCATGATGCATTTAAGCGATTAATCTATATGCCAATGGACTTTTTCAACCAGAATAAGGTTGGAGAATTGATGAGCCGTATTTCTGCTGATATAACACAAGTACAGGAAGTACTTCGAACCACGATCGCAGAGTTTTTTAGACAGATCATCATTATTGTTGGGGGTGTGATTATTCTCGTTTATTTATCATGGAAGCTAGCATTGATAATGTTCGCAACAGTACCCGTGGTAGCCATCATTGCAGTCCTATTTGGAAGATTTATTCGTAAACTGTCTAAAAAGGCGCAAGATGAAACAGCTACTTCGAATTCTATCCTTGAAGAATCACTGATGGGAATAACAAATGTTAAGGCATTCACAAATGAGCGGTTCATGCTCGGTAAATTTGAGAAAGCTATTGATATGATCAAAACACTCAATGTAAAGAGTGGATTATGGCGTGGAGTATTTGTATCATTTATCATTTTCTGTTTATTCGGAGCGATCGTATTCATTGTTTGGCAGGGAATACTTATGACGCAAGGACCAAATCCGGAGCTTGCTCCACAGGACTTCTTCAGTATTATTATGTTTACAATAATGATGGGAGCATCTTTCGGGTCAATTCCTGATATGTATGCGAGTATTCAGAAGGCAATTGGTGCTACTGAGCACTTGATGTCTATCATGGAGCAGGAAAACGAATTGGAACTTTACAAGGGAACCGAAAAGCCAGCAATGACAGGCAAGGTCGAGTTTAAAGATGTTACCTTCCACTACCCCCAGAGAAAGGACGTTGAAGTACTTACAGGTATTTCACTGGCGATCGACAAAAATGAAACCGTTGCTTTGGTCGGAAGCTCAGGTGCCGGTAAATCAACTATTGCTTCATTGATTCTTAATTACTATCCCGTTTCTGGAGGAAGTATCAATTTCGACGGTGTGAATGCAAATGCCATTGCGATCGATCACCTTAGAGAACACATTGCCATTGTGCCACAAGAAGTAATCTTATTTGCAGGCTCTGTTCGAGAGAACATTGCCTACGGCAAAACGGATGCTAATGACGAGGAGATATTAAAAGCAGCAGATCAAGCGAACGCCCTAGAATTCATTAATGGTTTCCCTGAAGGACTAGACACACAAGTTGGAGATCGTGGAATTCAGCTTTCAGGTGGACAAAAGCAACGTATCGCAATTGCACGAGCTATTCTCAAAAATCCAACTATTCTGATACTTGACGAAGCTACATCAGCCCTAGATTCTGAATCTGAAAAGCTGGTACAGGATGCATTGAATAATCTCATGAAAGGGAGAACATCAATTGTTATTGCACATAGACTTTCAACGATCAAGGAAGCGAATAAGATTCTGGTTCTTGGAGAAGGTAAAATTCTGGAGCAAGGAACCCACGAAGAACTTATGTTATCGCCTGGAAACTATGCCAAGTTGGTTGAGCTTCAAACTTTCGAGTAGATTAAGGTGCTATTAAGTGCATCATCTCAGCGCACAAGATTGCTCCATAAGTGCCTAGTGCATATCCCAATACAGCTAATATTGCCCCTACGCTTGCCAATGATGGATGAAAAGCTGCGGCCACGATAGGCGCAGATGCTGCACCACCAATGTTCGCTTTCGAACCAACAGCGACAAAAAAGAAAGGTGCTTTGATTATTTTCGCTACAATGAACAAGATAGTGATGTGAACGATCATCCAGATTATCCCTACAAGAATCAATTCGGGCTCTTTTATTGCCTCAGATAGCTCCATTTTCATTCCAATTGTGGCAACAAGAATATAGATAAAAACACTTCCAACTTTGGAAGCTCCAGCACCTTCATATTTTCTAACTTTTGTCGCTGAAAGTATCAAGCCTCCTGTAGTTGCCAAAACAACGAGCCAGAAGAAGGATGAAGCAAATGGAGAATCCTTGCCCAGAGCTGACTCGCAAAATACCGCAAACTCCTTCCCTGCAAAATGTGAAATCGCAACAATTCCAAATGTAATCCCAAGTATAATCATCAAATCTGTCAATACCGGAACTCTAGAGATAGAAGATTGATAATCCACAACTCTTTTCTTTAAATCTTCAATTGAAGAAGTATCTGCTCGCAACCATTTGTCAAACTTCTCTGCTCTTGCTGCTCCCCAGAGCAAGAAGGCCATCCACAAATTAGCTACCACAACGTCTACCACGATCATTCTTCCGTATAGCTCTGGAGCATACTTATACGTTTCATACATCGCATTTTGGTTCGCTCCTCCACCGATCCAGCTTCCTGCGATCGTTGCCATTCCTCTCCATGTCGCTTCATTTCCAAGTCCTCCTACCACATCAGGATCGATCAATGAATAAACTAAAATTGCAATCGGCCCGCCAATGATAATTCCGACAGTCGCCGTCAAGAACATAATGATAGCCTTAGGCCCAAGGTTCAAGATTCCTTTGAAATCAATCCCTATTGTCATTAAGATGAGTGCTCCGGGAAGTAGATAATCCCTCGCCATCGGATAGAGACCTGAATACTCCTTAGAGATCAACCCTAACATGTCAAGAATAGCAGGGATCAAATAGCACAGTAACAGTGCAGGAACGATTCGATAGAATTTTTGCCAACGTTCAGATCCTGAATGCGAAGTGTAAAAAATCAAGGCAAGCACTATTGCGAGTACACCGAATACAATGCGATCATCTGCAAAAACAGGTCGATGATTTCTCTTAATTGTCAGTTCCAATTTATTTTTTGCATTCGATGCAAAAACGAGTGTGTCATTCTTCGCAAAAGCCCGAATAGCAACATTTGCACTTGAATCAAGTCCATTGATTATGAATGGATAAAGGCCATCAAATACTGTTCTTTGCTTGTTAACGATCACCTCAACAGAATCAGGAGTATGCTTAGACATTTCCAACGTTGAAAAATCTACAAGGACATTAGATAACTCTTCTATGTGCAATTTCTTTTCAGCGCTAACATTCACATAAGTTACCCATTCAGTATCCAACTGTTGTAGCTTTGTACTGTCCATCACCTCGATTTGACCGAAGGTTAAAAAATGAAGAAACGCAAAAAGAAATACAATTCCTCTCATAGAACTTTGATTAAATAAAAAGCAGCACTGAGGTGCTGCTTTTTATAGTGTTTTATAATAGTCTTATTTAACTCCGTGCATCAACTTCTTAAGAAGTGGTCCAGAAGCTATAACCAATATTCCCGCCACAATCGGAACAATCGTAAAGATCAAAAAGAATACAGACATAGAGTACTGCTCCGTAATATTTTCGATCTGACCTCCAAGAACAGCAGCCAATTTATTTCCAATCGCGATGGCAAGGTACCACATACCAAACATGAATGCTATCATTCTCGCCGGTACCAGCTTACTCACATATGAAAGTCCAACCGGTGACAGACATAGCTCTCCAAGAGTATGGAACAAATATGCTAGTATCAGCCAGACCATACTCACCTTCATTCCTTCTACAAGTCCGTAAGACCCCATCGCTAGCAATCCAAATCCAATTGCCATGATGATCAACCCTAATCCATACTTCATAGAAGCCGAAGGGTTGTATTTACTATCCCACCATTTTGAGAAGAATGATGCAAATGCAATAATGAAAAATGAGTTCAAAATACTGAACCAAGATACTGTGATCATCACCCAATCCGATTTGATCTCAGAGATTGATGCAACAACTACTCCATTGTCTCTCTTCAGCTTAGCTCCTCTTTCCTTCGCTTCTTCCAATTTCTTATCTTCAATGTATCCGAATGAAGAACCTTCGTTATCTACAGCAATCATGTGGATCTTATCCCCGACTTTAAAGTCTTTGAATGGCTCACCAACGATCGTTGACTGCTCAACGATCTCATTTTTCAACGAATCCGACTTAGTATCCATAGTAACTGCTTTGTAAGCAAATACTGGTTCACCTTTCTCATCCACTTTTTGCTTGTTCGTCTTATCGTCCATTACAGCGATCTTCTCAGCCTTGTATTTAACCTCGTAAGCAGTCGTGTTGAAATCTCTGTAAAGCATCCAACCTACAATTCCCCAAACAGCAGCAAAACAAACTACCAAAACAATGTTCGAAGAAGGAATCGTTTTACCCGTACGTTTCGCTAACAAGTAAAGCACCCAAGTAATGATCGCCAAAGGAACAATAGTTAACAATGCATTTATGATGTTATAGATAATCGCTCCGCTGCCAACTAACTCTCTTTGTACACTATCTCTCGCAAAGATCACCAATGAAGATGCACCTTGCTCAAATGACATCCAGAAAAATACTGTAAAGAATGCGAAGATGATAAACGCGATCATGCGGTCACGCACCACTTTCGTGTATCTGGAAATACGTGTTCCAACCAAAATTAAAAACAGTATCAATGCACCAATTATTGCTACATACTGACCTTGCATTCCACCCATCTCGAACATTGAAAACAAGTCCATTCCTGCAATCTTAGATAGTGGATCGTTGATCGCATATCCAATACCTATAACAGCACAAATAGCTGTTAAAATCTTGTCAGTTAAAGTAAATGGATTTCGTTTTTCTTTTTCCGTCTGAACACCTTTCGCCTCATCTGAAAAATCAACAACTCCTCCATCGGGCTCCATAGCTCCTTCTAACTCATATGGAATATCTTCAGGATCTTTCGTTGGAATTCCACCGATATCACCAAATAACGGTTTTGCTAACCAGAATTGAAGTGTACCTAGCAACATGAATATACCAGCCAATCCGAATCCATACGACCAACCTACTTTCTCAGCAAGGTAACCACATAACAGCATTCCGAAGAAAGCTCCTGCATTAACCCCCATGTAAAAGATCGTATAAGCTCCATCCTTCTTCTCGGGTAGCTCTTTATACATCTCAGATATAATTGACGTCATATTTGGTTTAAAGAACCCAGTTCCTACGACCAACAATGCTAATCCCATGTACAATGACACTTCAGTTTCAAGAGCCATAGAGGCATGTCCTAATGTCATGATCAATGCTCCGGCAACCACCGCCCAACGATAACCGATGAATTTATCCGCAATCATACCACCAGCGATTGGTGTTACGTACAACAACATCGCATATGTACCAAACAATGCACCTGCATTTTCCGCTGACCATTCCCATCCTGGATTATATCCAATAAGCGTCATCGTCAAGAAGTTTACAAGCAATACTCTCATTCCGTAGAAAGAGAATCGCTCCCACATCTCTGTAAAGAACAAAACGAACAGTCCTGCCGGGTGTCCTAATACTTTTGAATCAAAAAATTGGTTTTGTGTATTTTCCATCTTGTTAGTTAGTTCAATCTAATTATACTTCTTCAGCTAGTTCAAATCCTTCAGTCCCATCAAAATTTTCACCTTCGTGATCCTCCGCTCCATGCGTTAACTTCTTAAGTTTCTTCAGGAAGATAATTATCAATACTCCAAAGACAAGCGTCAGTAAGAATATGAATACGAAAATATTGAATTCTTGTTCACTTTGAACTTCTTCAATGATCAAAGTACCGCTATAGTCTTTCGCGTCACCTTTGTTTGCTTTGATCTTTTTAGCTTCCTTATCTTTCTCTACTGAGAATGTAGCATGCAATGGATTCTCAGATGTTGCTTTACGCTCAGTTAGTACCTCATTGATCTCTTTCACCTTATCCACAGACGCTATTTTGAAAAGGTCCATAACAGGTTTTCCTGTTGTTAACTCCTTGGCTACAACATTTCCGTTTTCTAAGTAGAACTGTGTCTTAAGTGATATTGCTGCATCCTTCGCAACCAAAGTATCTGCTCCATTGTATCCAGTAAGCTCATCCACAGATGCGATCATTTCAATTTTCGTAGGCTCTGTTTGAGAAGCTTCACCGATAGAACCTGCAAGTTTATTACCAAATCCCGTTGCTGCAAAATAAACACCCATCATGATGGATGCGTATTTAACTGGCGCGAGTTTCGTGATAAATGAAAGTGCCGTTGGAGACGCGCAAAGCTCCCCGATTGTATGCAAGAGATAAGCACCTGTTAACCACCAGAAGCTAGCAGAACCATATGCAACACTGCTTGCCTCTTGAGATGCTCCAGCCATCAATAAGAACCCAAGTCCCATGATGATCGTACCTACTCCCATTTTTAGCAGTGTAGAGCTTTCTTTTCCTTTCAGCTTTCTGTTTGCCCAGTATCCCGCAACCACTGTTCCGAAGACGATGATAAAGAATGCATTGAATGATTGGAACCACGTTGCCGGCATTTCCCATCCAAACACACTTCTGTCGACCTTATCCTGAGCATAGATATTCAATAATCCTCCTGCCTGCTCAAATGCACCCCAGAAAACGATGATGATCAAGAATGAGATCAAAAGAACAATTACTCTATCCTTTTCAACTTTTGTAAGTGGTTTTTTTGCAGCAGCCTTCTCTTCTTCATTTTGAGAAGCTCCGATAAAGTTTCCTACGTGCTTTAAGTGCTTTTGTCCAGCAACATAAACGATAAGACCTAGCGCCATTCCGATACCAGCCAAACCGAATCCATAGTGCCAACCAATGGTTTCACCAACGTATCCTACGATCAATGCAGAAAGAAAGGCTCCGATGTTAATCCCGATGTAGAATATTGTAAATCCTTTGTCTCTTCTAAGATCTCCTTGCTTATAAAGTCCTCCTACCATTGTAGAGATGTTTGGCTTAAGCATTCCTACTCCGAGAATAATTAATCCCAATCCACTGTAAAATGCCCACATCTGCTCGATTGCCAAGATACTGTGTCCTGCCACCAGGATAATCCCTCCGTAAAGCACTGATTTCTTTTGACCAATTAGTTTATCCGCAATGATCCCTCCAGGAATTGACATTACGTAAACAAGCATTGTATACCATCCGTAAAGCTGAATCGCACTGGCATTTGTCCAACCAAGACCGCCATCTTCGATCGTTGATGCCATGTAAAGCACGAGAAGGGCACGCATTCCGTAGTAGGAGAAACGCTCCCACATTTCCGTAAAAAACAAGATAAACAATCCAACTGGGTGCCCAAACAGCTCTTTATCCGAGGCTACACACTTTTCATTCACTCCTGAAGTTTTGTCAACAATAGATTCCGACATAATTTTTTATAAATTAATCAGTCGTGAAAGTAACAAAATTTTGACTTGTTTAAGCTTAAATTGCCTAATGATTATATTGAGGTCGATTCCAAATTGAAACTCAATATTATCCATTTGGAATTGTTTCCAAAACAATTCGGTAAAACCTATCAGAACCATTATCTTTGGTGCAGATTATAACTACTCAATGCTAAAAGCGCAGTTCATATTTATCGTTATTCTCATTCTTAGCTCTTCCTGTGTCCCCAATGAAGATGTATCCGAAGTCATTTTAAGTTCAAACAAAGCGCCTCTGGATCCACATTCATACTCTAATTTTCAAGAAATCAATACCAATCATCTGCATCTGGATCTCGAAATAAATTTCGAGAATAAAACGATTTATGGTGTTGCACGACATACCATGAATAATACGAGTAATGTAGACACAGCCACTTTCGACATAAAAGCTCTAAATATTCAGAAAGTTACATTGGGCTCTACTGAGAATGAGATAGAAACAAATTTTGAAATTGGTGAAAATCATAAACTGAAAGGGCAACCCTTGCATGTGGTATTGAAGCCAGGATCGAAGCAAGTAAACATCTATTATCAAACAACGGAGAAAACGGAAGCAATTGATTGGCTATCGAAAGAATTAACATTTGGGAAAAAGCACCCATATATGTATACACAAGGTCAAGCAATTTTGACTCGCTCTTGGATTCCAATTCAAGATACACCTCAAAATAGAATTACCTACAGCGCTAAAGTTAAAGTTCCGAAAGAACTAATTGCAATTATGTCTGCAAGCAACCCGAAGGAGCGCAATGAAAAGGGAGTCTATGAATTTGAAATGAAACAGGCTATACCTGCATACCTTATTGCTTTAGCTGTAGGAGATATGAAATACACCTCGATTGGAGAGAACAGCGGTGTCTATTCTGAACCTGAGCTAGCCGACGCATGTGCTTACGAATTTGTGGATCTTCCAAAAATGATTATGGCTGCAGAAAAGCTCTACGGACCTTACAGATGGGAACAATATGATCTTCTTGTACTGCCTTATTCATTTCCTTTTGGTGGAATGGAAAATCCGCGCTTGACATTTGCCAGTCCGACAATCATTGCCGGAGATAGAAGCTCGGTATCTGTTATTGCACATGAACTTGCACATAGTTGGTCCGGTAACCTCGTTACAAACTCCACGTGGAATGATTTTTGGCTGAATGAAGGCTTTACAGTGTATTTCGAAAACCGCATAATGGAAGAGATCTATGGTGCTGAAGTTGCCGAAATTCTGCGTGTGATTGAGAAGCACGAGCTTGATCAAACACTTAAAGTAATTGAAACTAGTGAGCATCCTGAAGACTCACGTTTAAAGCTTGAGCTGGACAGCAGAAGTCCAGATGATGGAATGAATGAGATCGCCTACATTAAAGGGGCATTCTTCTTGAGAACAATCGAAAATAAAGTTGGAAGAAAGAAATTCGACAAATTCCTAAGAGATTACTTTGACAAACTTGCTTTCGAGACGATCAGCACAGAAACATTTATCGATTACTTGAACGCTGAGTTATTGGAGCCTAATAAAATTGACTTCAATACGGAAGAGTGGATTTACCAACCAGGCATTCCCGAAAACTGTGTGAAAGTTAATTCTGCAAGACTGAACAAAATGGCGAGCTATGCATCTATGATCAACAACGGCGAGGATGTGTTTGCAAAAGAATTGAAAGGTGTGAAACGTACAGATCTTACAACGCAAGAATGGCAAGCCTTCATTCGTAACATTGCGGATACGGTTGCTCCATCAAAACTTCAGTTGATTGATGAGTATCTCGACTTTAAAGGGTCTGGAAACAGAGCTATCATGTCTGAATGGTTCCAATTAAACGTAAAAGTAGGAAACAAAGAAGTTCGTCCTGAAATGCGTTCTCATTTAAATCTTATTGGAAGAAGGTGGCTGATCGAAGGTATTTATCAATCATTGAAGGATTCGAGAGATACTGAGGATCTTGAATGGGCCAAGAATGTATTTGAAGAAGCGAGAAACAATTACCATCACGTTTCTAAAATAACCATCGAAGAGATATTACACTAAACAAAAAAAGGTGCTCTATTGAGCCCCTTTTCTTTTATTCTAATTTAGTTCAGACCAGATAACTTATCCTCCAGGATAGCGATCTTATTCAAAGCGTCTGCTTCCTTCTTTTTCTCTAGGTGCACCACTTGCTCAGGAGCACCACTCACAAACTTCTCGTTTTGAAGCTTGCGCTGAACTGAACTAAGAAATCCTTTCGTGTATTCTAACTCCTTCTGAATCTTTTCTTTCTCAGCTTCTACATCGATTGCATCTCCAAATGGTGCGAAATATTCGTTTCCATCAACGATAAATGAATTCGCGTTCCCTGGCTTATCATTTGTATACTCCAGCACTGAAAGGTTTACCATTTTCGAAATTACGGAATCGAAATCTTTATAGATTTTTTTATTCTCCTTCACAAACAGTTCGATCTTCACTTTGTTCGCGATGTTGTTCTCTTTTCTAATCGTACGGATGTTTGAGATCACTGATTCGGTAATCATAAATTTGCTCAGCAATGACTGATCCACCTCCCCTGCTTCGGGCCAAGATGCCATAATGATATCGTCACCTTCTTTACGCTCTCTGATCAAGTGCCAAAGCTCCTCAGCAACAAATGGCGTAAACGGCTGTAATAGCTTCAATAGGTCTTCGAAGAAAGCGATCGTAGCATCCAGCGTTTTCTTATCGATCGGATGCTGATACCCTGGCTTGATCATCTCCAAGTACCAAGAACAGAAATCATCCCATACAAGCTTGTAAGTCGTCATCAACGCATTCGATATTCTGAACTTATCAAAGTGATCATTGATCGTGACAAGCTCCTGATTGAACTTCGACTGGAACCAGTCAATAGCTATTTTAGAAGATTCAGGCTGATCCAAATCCTCTCTTACACTCCAAGAATCCATCAAACGGAAGGCATTCCAGATCTTGTTTGTAAAGTTTCTTCCTTGCTCGCATTGTGCACTGTCGAATGGAAGGTCATTCCCCGCCGGAGATGAGATCAAGATCCCAACACGTACTCCATCAGCTCCATATTTTCCAATTAAGTCTATCGGATCTGGTGAGTTACCCAAAGATTTAGACATCTTTCTTCCAAGCTTATCACGCACAATACCAGTGTAATAGACATTCTTAAAAGGAATCTCATCCATGTACTCATACCCCGCAATAATCATTCTAGCTACCCAGAAGAACATGATCTCAGGTGCCGTTACAAGGTCATTTGTTGGATAGTAATAGTTGATCTCTTTGTTGTTCGGATTTGTCAAACCATCGAACACAGAAATAGGCCATAACCAACTTGAGAACCATGTATCCAATACATCTTCATCCTGCTTGAGGTCAGAAATACTAATTTCCCTCCTCGCTTTTAACGATGCTGCGGCACTTGCTTCTTCAACTGTTTTCGCTACTACAAAGTCATCGCTTCCATCACCGTAGTACCATGCTGGAATGCGGTGCCCCCACCAAAGTTGTCTTGAAATACACCAATCTTTGATGTTTTCCATCCAGTGCCGATAGGTATTCTTAAACTTCTCAGGGTGAAAAGCGATATTTCCGTTCATGACGTTTTCCAGAGCAGGAGCGGAAAGTTCTTTCATATCTACGAACCATTGCAATGACAATTTAGGCTCGATAACAGCATTCGTTCTCTCAGAATAACCAACTTTGTTGATGTGGTCTTCTGTTTTGATCAGATATCCTTTTTCATGCAACTCTCTCTCGATTGCCTTGCGAACTTCGAAACGGTCAATTCCTTCATAGTGTAAACCGTTTTCATTCAACGTTCCATTGTCATTTAGAATATCAATCGTTTCAAGGTTATGTTTCTTGCCAAGATCGTAATCATTAGCATCGTGAGCAGGTGTCACTTTCAAGCATCCTGTTCCAAAGTCCATATCTACATATTCATCAAAGATCACAGGAACCATTCTTCCTGTTAATGGAACGATCGCATGCTTATCTTTAAGATTCGCATATCGAGCATCATTTGGATTTACGCAAATCGCGGAGTCTCCCAAAATTGTTTCGGGGCGTGTCGTGGCAATCACAAGCCATTCGTCCTCCGACTCCGAAATCTTGTATCTAACGTGAAATAATTTAGAATTAACCTCTTTGTGTAAGACTTCCTCATCAGAAAGTGCAGTAAGCGCCTCTGGATCCCAGTTAACCATTCTTACGCCACGATATATCTTTCCCTTATTGAATAAATCAATAAACACATTAATAACTGATTCCGAATACCCTTCATCCATTGTGAATGTGGTACGATCCCAGTCACAAGAAGCTCCAAGTTTTTTTAATTGCTCCAGTATGATGCCACCGTGCTTGTCTTTCCATTCGAAAGCATGCTTCAAGAATTCATCACGTGTTAGATCAGACTTCTTAATTCCTTCTTGTCTCAACTTCTGAACAACTTTTGCCTCAGTAGCAATAGAGGCATGGTCAGTACCCGGCACCCAACATGCATTTTTTCCAAACATTCTTGCTCTTCGAACAAGTACATCCTGAATAGTATTATTCAACATGTGCCCCATGTGCAAGACACCCGTAACGTTTGGTGGCGGAATAACTATTGTGTAAGGCTCTCTCTCATCCGGTTCAGAATGAAAATAACCCTTCTCCATCCAATGGCTGTACCACTTTTCTTCCGCCTTCGAGGGCTCATAGGTCTTTGGAATCTCCATGTTTTTCAAAAGTTTCCTGCAAAATTAGCAATTCCGAGTAAAAGAATGGGTTGTTACGAAACCATTATTTTTACCAAAAATTAATTGAATGAAGCATCTTCTTTACATCGCCACTATCCTAATTGTTTTAGCCCTTTCATCTTGCTTTAAGGGTGAATCTGTTGATATTATCATCCATAATGCTCGAGTACATACGCTAACTGAATTGGAAGAGGTTATGGATGCAATAGCATTAAGGGATGGAAAAATAATCGAGGTTGGGCCAGAACGCCAAATACTAAATAAATATAGTGCAAAGGAATATATAGATGCTGGCCTGAAAGATATTTATCCAGGTTTCACTGATGCACATGCCCATTTAATGAGCTATGCCAGGCTGAAACTGAGTGTTGATCTTGTAGGTTGTAAATCATATGAAGAAATGATTAACCGAATCAAGGATTATCAAAAAGGACATGATCATGAATTTATTATCGGACGTGGCTGGGATCAATCAATTTGGGCAGAGGGCGAGATGCCAAGTAATGATTTATTGAATGAAATATTTCCTGATTTACCTGTTTGCCTTTTTAGAATTGACGGCCATGCGCTTCTAGCAAATGATCTGCTGATCGATAGCTCCCAAGTTTATTCAAAATTTGTAGAGACAGATAACTTATCCACGGGAGGATATTTCATCAAAGACAAAAATGGAGCGAATACAGGTGTTTTTGTCGATAATGCGATGAATCCAATTTTGGAGATATTGCCCGACTTTCCAAAGAAAGACATCCAAAAATCGCTGCTTGAAATACAAGATGAACTTGTAGCTATGGGGGTTACTGGAATTCATGAGGCAGGATTAACCAATTTCGAAGTTGAACTATTAGAAGAGCTGATCGATTCTAATAAGTTCCACCTTAACGTCTATGGCATGCTGCTTCCCTCTTCCGAGAATTATGCGTTCGCTAAAGAAAAGGGACACTACAGAAACAAAAATCTGTATATACGTAGCTTCAAAGTTTATGGAGATGGTGCTTTAGGGTCAAGAGGTGCATTCTTAAAAGCTCCTTACCACGACCTAGATGATCACCACGGATACCTTGTCACCAATCAAGACAGCATGGTTCAAATTTCCGAATTTTGCAAAGAAGTAGGTTACCAAATGAATACGCACGCTATAGGTGATTCAGCTAATCGTGTTGTATTAGATATATACAAAGAGACATTTCTTGAAAATCCAGATCACCGTTGGAGAATTGAGCATGCTCAAGTTGTAGACCCTAAGGATATGCATTTTTTTGCTTTGAACGGTGTATTTCCTAGCGTTCAACCTACACATGCGACCTCTGATATGCGATGGGCTGAAGACAGAGTTGGTGAAGCGCGCATGGAAGGTGCATACGCGTACAAAACACTGCTAGAAACATTCGGCATGATCGCTTTAGGAACAGATTTCCCAGTAGAGAATACTGATCCTTATGGGACGATATTTTCTGCAGTAGTTCGAAAAAATAGCAGTAACCAACCTGAAGAAGGTTTCAGAATTGAGGAGGCGATTGGATTCAAGGAGTGTTTAAAAGGAATGACAATATGGGCGGCAATAGCATCATTCCAGGAACGTGAGTTGGGCACTCTCGAAAAAGGAAAGGATGCAACATTATTCATTGTTGAGAAGCCTTATAACCTGAAATCTTTCCAAAAGAACTTTTCTTACATCACCTTTATAAAAGGGAAAAAAGTCTACTCATTGGAATAGACCTTTTTCTGCAAAACTCAATTTAACAAACCAGAAAAGTAAACCGAGCTATTCTTTATTTAAAAGGACGGACAAGAAATCATTCTAAATGAAGGCGGTCTGTCTTTACAGTTGAAGTAAAGTCCGAGTGACACTTCATGTGACCCTCCTGATATAGCGTTGTTTAGCTGAGATACCGTAATATCATAGCTGTATCCTAATTTAAATTTTCCTGTATTGATACCGATCGACATGATAAAGGCATCTCTATTTCTGTACCAAGCACCTACGTTGAATGCTCCGTATTTTACATATGTCCCGAAGTTCAGCTCCTGGAATC
>JALRKF010000089.1 GCA_023254905.1 Crocinitomicaceae bacterium
CAGTGATAATCGTTGATTCTGAAATAGTAATCTCCCGAATGGAGCTGGATTCCATCTTTAGGCAGTTTGACAATACACTATCAACATATAAGCCACACTCATTGATTACACAATTGAACGAATCTCTAGATTCGATCACGATTACAGACACATTTGGATATTTCGGTACTTGCTTTGAAATGAGTAGAGAAGTGTATAACAAGACAAAAGGGGCATTTGATCCTTCCGTATATCCATTAATTAAAGGCTATGGCTTTATGGATAATCTAGAAACGCCAATTTCCGATTCTATGCGTCTTGGACTAATGAATATTGTTTCATTTGAAAAAGATAAACTTCATCGCGTTAAATTTAACGGTGACAAGGTTTCTTGCACTAAGCAGTCACGAGAATTTAAACTGGATTTTAACGCAATTGCTCAAGGTTTGTCTGTAGACATCGTTGCAGATCATCTCGATAAAAAAGGTATCAAGAACTATTATATCGAGGTTGGAGGAGAGATCAGAGTGGCAGGAAAAAATAAAGATGGCGTTCAATGGAGAATTGGTATCGATGTTCCCAAAGAGATAGGTTCGGAGGTAAGGGAAATTGAAAATATTCTTTCCGTTTCGAACAAAGCCGTTGCAACGAGCGGAAACTATCGTAAATTCTATGTAAAAGATGGTAAAAAGTACGCACATACGATCGATCCTAAAACTGGTCTTCCTGTTCAGCACAGTTTGTTAAGTGTAACAGTGATAGCGAAAAGTTGTGCGCTGGCTGATGCGTATGCCACTGCATTTATGGTAATTGGGGCAGACAGTGCGCTTCAATTAGTTGCGGCAAATCCTGAACTCGATATTGAGTGTTATTTGCTGGAAGCAGATGGAAAAGATGAATTCATCAGAAAAATGAGCTCGGGCTGTGTGCAGTATATAGCCGAGTAGGTTTTCCTCAAACTCTTGTGCGTAACTCGACATTCTCTAAGACACATGAGTATTTTTATCCCGTACTTTTAAATCATGGATTTTAAAAAGATCATTTGGGTTTTAATACTCATTGGTATGGTTGCTTGTGCAGCTGTGATCATTGGTTATTACTGGACTGCAACCGAGCTATCCGATATCTATTCAGTACCGATTTTTGTTTTGGCAACTTCTTTGGTATATATCGGATTACAGCTTCTCAAACGCGTCGTTTTGAAAATCGAAAATTGGTGGGATTGGACTTATTATCTTGGTCTGGTAGCCATTGTCGCACCCGTGTTATTAGCGAATGAATCCAATCAGCTGTATTTCCATTTACTTACTGATTATGTGACATTTTTCTTGGTATTCCCAGCGATCATGGATGCGCGGAAAATAATTAAAAAATGAAAGTTCACTTTATAGCAATTGGAGGTAGTGCAATGCATAATTTAGCCATCGCATTAAGTAGAAAAGGATATCGTGTGACTGGTTCTGATGATGAGATCTTTGAACCTTCGCGATCGAGATTAGAAAAGGAGGGAGTTTTACCCGAAAATATCGGTTGGGATGAAAGTAAAATTTCGATCGAACTGGATGCGGTGATATTGGGAATGCACGCTAGACCTGATAATCCAGAACTTTTAAAAGCAAAAGATTTAGGTTTAAAGATCTTTTCATATCCAGAATTTTTGTTCGACCAGAGCAAGGACAAAAAGAGGATTGTTATTGGCGGTTCACATGGGAAAACGAGTACAACTGCGATGTTACTGCATGCTGTCAATGAACTGGGAGTTGATACTGATTACATGGTTGGCGCGCAACTGGATGGATATGATTGCATGGTAAAGCTATCAGAGTCGGCACCTTACATGATCATTGAAGGTGATGAGTATCTAAGCTCGCCAATAGATAGAAGGCCAAAATTCCATCTATATAAACCGGATGTAGCTATTATCACGGGTATAGCATGGGATCACATCAATGTTTTTCCTACTTATGAGAACTATGTAGATCAATTCCGAAAGTTTATAGAGGTTATAGAGTCTGATGGAACTCTGGTATACAATACGGCGGATAAAGAAGTAGATAAACTTGCAAAGGAATTTCAAGCTAGGCTTAATTGTATTCCTTATCAAACCCCAGTTTTTGAGGTGACAGGAATTGGAACAAGACTTTCATATGACGGAGAAACATATGACCTCAACATATTTGGAGAGCATAATATGCAAAACCTTATGGGGGCGATGCAGCTTGCGAAACACATGGGAATTAATCATCATGAATTCCTAAGTAGCATGAAAGGCTTTACAGGCGCAGGGAAGAGGTTGCAAAAAGTTATTGATATTGAGAATTTTGTCATGTACAAGGATTTTGCGCATTCACCTTCGAAGTTAAAGGCAACCACTAAGGCAGTTAAATCCCAATACAAGAATAGAACTGTTGTAGCATGCATGGAACTTCATACATTCTCTTCGTTGAAAAAAGAGTTCTTACCGCAATATGACGGTGCTATGAAATACGCGGATCATGCACTTGTTTACTTCAGTCCTGAAGTTGTAGCTCACAAGAAATTGGAAAAACTTGAAAAATCTGAAGTTGAAAATGGATTCGGTGGAGATGTGACAGTAGTGAATACGACGGAGGAAGTACTTGATTTCATACATGCACTGGACTTAAAAAATACTGTGCTTTTAATGATGTCTTCTGGGAATTTCGATGGTATTGATTATGACCAGTTGGGGCAAAAAATAAAAGTTCAATTTTAAGACGCAGAATTCCTAAAAACAACTTTTCGGTAGATGACGGTTATAAAAATAGAGTTCATGGTACCAAGAACGAGCAATCCTAACATTGAAAGGGTCATCGTTGATGTCGGACTATAAAATCCATCAGGTCCTTGCTTTAATTTTTTGAAGATTTCCTCTTTGGTCAAGACTTCGAATTCAGGGTTTTGCTCTCGTATGTTACTCAGTCCCTCAGGAGTATTCAACAGTTTTTGAATCTCTGTATAAGCCTCTGAAAGTTGGTGTTGATTGTATTCAGGATCAATATTGTTATAGTAAAAGTAAATGAATATACTAACTACAAGAATGTACGGTACAGCAGCAGTCATTCCATTTTTTATATCATTAAGAGCATTGCCAACTTCGGTTTCTTGACGTTTATGTAAATACAAACCAAGACTGATCGCAATAATCAGACACAACATATTGAGTAATACAGGAGGAACAATATTATAGTTTAAGCTGCCTGTCCAAAAAAAGGTCATCTTAACAAAGATCCATATCAATGCGCAACCAAGTCCTGCTTTTACAGTTCCCCGCATTTTAGCTATTCATTGTAAGAAGAAACTCGTCGTTCGAAAGTGTTTGTTGCATTCTGTCTTTCATGAATTCCATTGCCTCCACAGGATTCATGTCAGCAATGAACTTACGAATCAGCCAAACACGCTGTAGAGTATCCTTATCCATTAGTAAGTCTTCTCGACGAGTTCCAGATGATATAATATCAATAGCAGGATAAATTCTTCTATTCGAGATCTTACGGTCTAACTGAAGCTCCATGTTACCTGTTCCTTTGAATTCTTCAAAGATAACCTCATCCATTTTAGAGCCCGTTTCTGTAAGTGCTGTTGCGAGGATAGAGAGTGATCCTCCATTTTCGATCTTTCTTGCGGATCCAAAGAATCTTTTTGGCTTATGAAGAGCATTTGCGTCAACCCCACCTGACAAGACCTTACCCGAGGCTGGTGACACAGTATTGTAAGCTCGAGCTAGCCTAGTGATGGAGTCGAGTAGGATGCAGACATCGTGTCCACATTCAACCATACGTTTTGCTTTCTCCAGTACCATATTCGCCACTTTTACATGACGATCTGCTGGTTCATCGAACGTTGATGCGATTACCTCTGCATTCACAGATCTCGCCATATCAGTGACCTCTTCCGGACGCTCATCGATCAATAAGACAATCAAATAGGTCTCAGGATGATTTGCTGCAATTGCATTAGCAACGTCCTTTAAAAGCATTGTTTTACCGGTTTTTGGCTGTGCTACGATCATACCACGCTGACCCTTTCCAATCGGTGCAAAAAGATCCATAACACGAGTCGATAACGTTTCTTGGTCGTGGCCAGTCAAATTGAATTTCTCATCTGGAAATAGTGGGGTTAAATACTGGAAGGGCACTCGGTCTCTAATGTATGATGGAGATCTACCATTAATCGACTCTACCTTTACAAGAGGAAAGAATTTCTCACCTTCACGTGGTGGGCGAATAGTTCCCAGTACTGTGTCTCCAGTTTTTAAACCAAAGAGTTTAATTTGACTCTGAGAAACATAGATATCATCAGGTGAAGGCAGATAATTATAATCTGAGGATCTTAGAAATCCATAGCCATCTGACATAACCTCCAATACTCCTTCCGCACTAACTATTCCGACAAGACTATACATTTCCTCATCGTTTTTTTCTTCCGTATTGTTATGCTGACGATTTTTACTGCGATTATTACGATTGTCAGATCTATCGCTATTTCTGTTTTGCTGATGTTGATTTTGCTGCTTTGGTTTTTCAGTGGTTTCCTTTTTCTCTTCATTAAGCCCATCGTCACTAGAATTATTCTCCTTCCTAAATAATTCTGGTTGATCGTTATCTTCAGCTACTATTACTCTCTTGCGCTTTCTTTTCGGGCGATCATCCTCTTCTTGTGTGGTTGATTCAGATTCTGAACCATCAATACCGATAGACAATTGCTCAATTATTTCAGGCTTTTTTAATTCATCTGCATTTGTTATTCCGACAGATTTTGCTATCTCCCTTAAATCAGCAATTTTCTTGCTTTGTAATTCTGACTTATTCATTAAATAAATTGATTAATCTCTTTTTGATAAAATCCCGAAAAAAATGGGTTCTAAATATTGTGAAAGTTGTGATCGGAAAGGATCAACACTACAAGTATAGTTATTAAAATCTGATTAGCCAATGGTGCCTCTCAATTAGTTATGAACACATTTTGTTTAATTCTTTCATGAGAAGCAATTACTTATATTTACAGCTATGAAAAAGTTAGCACTGCATTGGAAAATCCTTTTGGCAATGATCCTTGGAGTATTGTGGGCAATAATCTCCGGTAAATTCGGATGGAATGAATTTACAGCGGATTGGATCGATCCCTTTGGAACGATTTTTATTAATGGATTAAAACTTATTGCTGTTCCTTTGGTCTTATTTTCAATAATTACAGGTGTAGCAGGAATGGGAAATCCTGCAAAATTGGGTAGGATAGGGGCAAAGACACTACTAATGTATCTTTTGACTACTGTAATGTCTATCTCGGTTGGACTCGTACTTGTAAATATTTGGAAGCCCGGTGTTCAATCGGACCAAAAAACTAGGTTGAATAATAGATTGCAATACGAGCTTTGGGCTAATCAGAAGGGTATTGAAATAAAAGATGGAAAGAATTTATTGTTAGGGGCAGATTCAACGCAAATTAATATTGCGGCATCTTCCTTGAGCAAGGCAAAAGATGATGAAGCCTATAAACAAGCGATTAGTAAACTTGCTAAAGCAGATAATGCTAAAACAGGCGATGGCCCTCTGCAACCACTCATTGATATTGTCCCAAGCAATATAGTGGTAGCACTTGGCGATGGTCGATTAATGCTGCAAGTGATATTTTTTGCAATTCTCTTCGGAATTACCATGGCTATTTTACCAAAAGCGAAAACAACAACAGTTCTAGAATTCTTTATTGGGATGAATGAGATTTTTATCAAGATGGTGCATATAATTATGAAAGGAGCTCCCTTCTTTGTCTTCTGTTTGATGGCAGGCGTATTAGCAAAATCGGCAAATAGTTTAGAAGAACTGACATCGATCTTTTTAAAATTAATGGAATACTCTGTGGTCGTTATTATTGGTTTGGCCTTGCTATTGTTCGGATTTTATCCTATGTTGATGAAACTCTTTGGAGTACCAGTTAGCTACTCTCAATTCTTTAGAGGGATGAGTCCTGCTCAATTCTTAGCATTTTCAACTAGTTCAAGTGCTGCGACGCTGCCAGTTACCATTGAATGTGTGAATGATAATTTAGGAGTTTCAGAAGATTCTACAGATTTTGTTTTACCGATTGGAGCTACTGTTAACATGGATGGAACATCTCTCTATCAGGCGATAGCGGTTATATTTTTAGCACAATACCATGATGTATCTCTTGACCTATATCAGCAATTGGGAATTGTTCTAACTGCTACATTGGCTTCGATTGGTGCTGCTGCGGTTCCAGGCGCAGGTTTGATTATGTTGATGATTGTTCTCGAATCAGTTGGCTTGAATCCAATGTGGGTTGCTATAGTCTTACCTATGGATAGAATACTAGATATGTGTAGAACGGTAATAAATGTTACTAGTGATGCTACTGTTTCTGCTGTGATTGCAAAAACGGAGAATATGGATTTTAGTTCTATTGAGAAAATCTGAGGATTCTAGCTTTGTAGTTTTTGTCTCAGGTACCGACCTGTGTGACTTTCCTCGCAATTGATAAGATCTTCGGGTGTTCCTGTAAAAACAATATTCCCACCTTCAGCACCTCCGTTTGGTCCGATGTCAATAACATGATCGGCACATTTTATTACATCTAAATCATGCTCTATTACTACGACTGAATGACCTACGTCTATTAATTCATTGAAAGCAGAAATAAGATTGTTTACATCGTGAAAGTGCAGTCCAGTCGTGGGCTCATCGAAAATAAAGAGTGTCGGAACAGCGTTTTTTCCTTTTGATAGGAAAGATGCTAATTTAACACGCTGGGCTTCACCACCACTGAGTGTGCTTGAGGGTTGTCCCAATCTAAGGTAGCCAAGTCCTACTTTTAGAAGTGGATTAATTTTGTCATTGATCTTTTCCTCCAAACGGTCTTCCCCCTCCGTAAAGAATTTGAAAGCCTCCTCAATATCCATAGCTAGGATATCTGCAATTGACTTCTCTTTGTATTTTACCTCAAGTGTCTCTTGCTTGTATCTCGAACCTGCACAACTTTTACATGTTAAATGAATATCGGCCATAAACTGCATTCCGACTGTGATTTCTCCTTCTCCTTCACATACTTCGCAACGACCACCAGCAACATTAAAACTGAAAAACCCTGCTTTGTATCCTCTAGCCTTAGCTAGGGGTTGTTTTGCGAAAAGTGCACGAATATCATCAAATGCTTTTACATAAGTAACCGGATTGCTTCGAGACGATTTGCCGATAGGATTCTGATCTACGAATTCAACGGCCTTCACATGTCGCATATCACCTGAAAAATTTCTAAAATCTCCCTGCTTATCACCGAAAATGTCCAACTGCTTGCGCACAGCAGGATACAAAATTTCTCTCACCAGAGTTGATTTTCCTGAACCGCTAACTCCAGTAACACAAACTAAGGAGTGAAGGGGAAAATCCACATTGATATTTTTTAGATTGTACTGTCTTGCACCTTCAATGGTTAGCTTATTTTGAGACTTTCTGCGTCTTAAAGGAACTTCTATAGATTTTTTTCCGGTGAGATAATGAGCAGTTAAGCTGGCTTTTGCTTTGAGTAATTTTTTATGATCTCCTTGGAATACGACAGTGCCACCAAAAATACCAGCCTTTGGACCGATATCTAATATCTCATCTGCTGATTTCATAATCTCTTCTTCATGCTCTACAACAATAACGGTATTACCCATGTCTCTTAAGGAGTGTAAAATTGAAATTAGTCTTTCCGTATCTTTTGGGTGTAATCCGATAGATGGTTCATCAAGTATATACATTGAACCCACAAGACTACTACCTAAGGAAGTAGCCAGATTAATACGTTGTGATTCACCTCCTGAGAGCGTTCCAGACTGTCTATTTAATGTAAGGTAATCTAATCCAACATCAGCAAGGAACTTTAGTCTATTTCGAATTTCCGGAAGTATTCGCTTCGATACTTGCTCATTATGTTTAGACAATTGCAACGTTTCAAAAAAATAGATTACATCTTTAATCGGCATTGTTACAATATCGGATATTGTCTTGCCCGAAATTTTCACATAATTGGTGTCTTTTCTTAATCGTGCTCCCTTGCAATCTGGACATTCGGTCCTACCGCGATATCGGGAAAGCATGACACGATATTGTATCTTATACGCTTTTCTTTCGACGAATGCAAAGAAATCGTAGATTCCTTTAATTTGATCCTTTCCATCCCAAAGAAGATCTAAATGCTCCTTCTTCAAGTCCGCAATGGGTCTGTGAATAGGAAAATCGGAATTACTCACTTGGTCGATGAAACGAATACGATATTTATCCATTTTTTCACCAGACCAGGGTGCAACAGCACCTTCAAACAACGAAAGATCTTTGTTGGGTATGACTAAATCGGGATCAATTCCAATTACCTGACCAAACCCTTCACATTTTTTGCACGCTCCAAAGGGATTATTGAAAGTAAAGAAATGTTCATTTGGTTCTTGGAATAATATTCCGTCCAGCTCGAAAATATTCGAAAATTCATGGGAAGATCGGTCATCAGTGTTATAAATGATACAGGTTCCATTTCCTTCAGCGAATGCGAGATCAATCGAATCACCATATCTCGCAACATTGTTTTCATCCTCAAAATCGATACTCAATCGGTCTATCACCAATAAAGCCTTTTCTAGATTTGTTATTGGGTTATCAATGACATCATCTATCAGGATAAAAGAATTTTCCAGGAACAACCTCACATAGCCTTGCTGCTTGAGTATTTCGAGTTGACGATTGACTCCATATTTTTTAAATCCTCCAAGCGGAGCAAGAATGACACATTTTGTACCATCTGAAATTGTTCTTAAATGATCCACTACATCTGAGACGGTATGTTTTTTTACTTCTTTACCGCTTTTTGGGGAAATTGTTTTACCCACGCGAGCATACAATACCTTTAGATAATCGTAAATTTCGGTTGTCGTACCAACAGTAGATCTTGGATTCGTGCTAGTTACTTTTTGCTCAATA
Source organism: Crocinitomicaceae bacterium (assembly GCA_023254905.1). Lineage (GTDB taxonomy): Bacteria > Bacteroidota > Bacteroidia > Flavobacteriales_D > Crocinitomicaceae > UBA4466. The sequence continues at coordinate 8,967 of JALRKF010000089.1, forward strand.
GCAATCGCCGGTGATATTCCCTTAATATAATCTACCTCAGGCTTATCGAGTTTTCCCAAGAATTGCCTTGCATAGGATGAGAGACTTTCTATATATCTTCTTTGGCCTTCTGCGTAGAGTGTATCAAAAGCGAGCGATGATTTACCTGAACCTGATAATCCAGTAATCACCGTAAATTTATTGTGTGGAATCTTTACATTTAAAGACTTAAGATTGTGCACACGCGCACCTTTAATTTCTATATTTTCTTGTCCCAAAAAAGACGTTTTAAACAAATTTAATTATAAAATAAACTTCATCAGTGAATAAGGATATTTTGGTAAATAATACCAACCTTTTATTTATTTTATTCGTCTTGATTTTGATAGAACAAAGAATTGCCATATATTAGCAGTTCATTCACAAAAACGGTTCGCTTATAGCATAGACATTACTTTTAACAGTTAGGAATAAAAAATATCTGACAACAAAAAAGTATGTTATGTCTATGAATTCTTTGGAGGACCACGAATTGATCAAGAAATATATTGCAGGTAATGAAAAAGCGTTTGAAGTACTTCTTCTTCGACACAAGGATCGTATTTTCCGTTTTATACAAATTAAGGTGAGAGATGGTGAATTAGCTGCTGACATATTTCAGGAAGCATTCATTAAGATTGTGAACACTCTGAAAGCCGGAAGCTACAGTGAAGAGGGGAAATTCTTACCTTGGGCATTAAGAATCTGCCACAATCTTGTTATCGATCATTTTAGAAAGAATGGTAAATACAGAATGATATCTGAATCAAGTTCATTAAAAGAGGATTACAATATCTTTCATACAATCAAGTTGGAGGAAGAAAATGTTCAAGATATAATGACTCGTGAGGAAATTGAAGGTCAACTCGTGGATTTAATTGAGTATTTACCTGACAATCAAAAAGATATTTTGAAAATGCGTATATACAAGGAAATGTCTTTTAAGGATATCGCCAAAAAGGAAGAGATAAGCATAAATACAGCTCTGGGAAGAATGCGATATGCACTCATGAATCTAAGAAAACTAATAGATAAACATGAAATCATTTTGCATTCCTAATAAGTCATGTAGCGGTCTTTTATCTCTTGATGTATGTCCTTGAATGAAACGAGAATACCAGTTTCTTCAACACTTCCAAAGTCCTTATTTACTGCGGTTCCGAAAGTTTTCATCGTAGGAGATAAGCCCATGTAAATACTAACCAATGGTGGAATGAACTCTCCTTTGTCCTTGACAAATGAATTCAAGACTCGGTAACCTTCTTTGAAGTCAAGGCCTTTCAAAATTCTATCGAATCCTGTTTGATCATATTCATCTTGTAATAACGGATTTCTCGGAGTCATTAATTGATCTCTATCTGGAAAAAAGTGATGCATAAAATGTAACAGAAAGTTTCGAGCCTGAACATTGTAAGATGGATACATAGTAACTTTCCCAAAAAAGTATTCAATTTCAGGATTATTTACAACAACTGCTCCCAAGCCATCCCAAATATTGTCCAGGGCAAATAAACCTTTTCTCGGGTTTACAGATGGCTGAAAGTTTGGCTGAACCCAGCTTCTTCCCAGCTCAATGGTAGTTGGCAAGTACTCATGAATAAATTGTTCACTGAAGTCGAAATAATGTCTTGTGGAGAGAGCAATCCCATCAGGTCCATTTAAAACATTTTTGCATAAGATATATCTGTATCCGCCAATTATTTCTTCTTCCTCAGGTGACCAAACGATAAGCTGTTGATAACAGTTTTCAGACGTGTCGAAATTATCTAAGTCCATTTCTTGTCCCGTTCCTCCGCCTGAATTACGAAAAGTAACCTCACGCAATCGTCCTATTTCACGAATAATGTTTGGTGCATTGTGGATGTTCACAGAATAGATTTCGTTGCCACCTTTGCGTGTATTTCGTAAAATTCTCTCAGTTGTAAGCTCAGTCTTGAGCAATTCTCTTTCAATTGGAGCGATTATTTCCTTCATATCTCCTTTTTTAAATCATAAACAATTTGCTTTACTTTCTGTGCAAGTTGTCTATCGTTTAATCCACTTAAAAGTAATTCTTCACTTATTGGTTCTCCAACAATAAATTTCAGTGTTTTATTTCTTTGTTTAAAAAGTTCATTTGATAGATAGAGCATTTCAATATTAGTCTTTATTCTAAGTCGTTTACGCAAGTTGGATAATGTGTAGAAGAAATTTGATAGCCTTCCATCTATGTAGATTGGAATAATTGTACGATTATATTCACGAGAATATGTGATAAACGTTTTTTTCCATTCGAGATCTTCAATCTTTTTGCGATGTCTTCGACTAACCAGTCCAGCAGGAAAGATACATACTGCCTGATCTGAATCAAAGAGCTCATTGATGTCTTCTCGCAAAGAGGAATTGTTCTTCCCAATCTTGTTCACGCCAACAAAAAGATCTTTTAAATTAGTCAGATTCATTAAAATATCATTTACTATAAACTTCAAATCTTTACGGTGATTTTGTAGTGCTGTGACCAGTATCATGGCATCCATTCCTCCTAAAGGATGATTCATTGCAATCACAATTTTACCTTCCTTCGGAACTCTATAAAGGTTATCTACTTCAATCTTGATATTGAAATAGTCAACTACAGCTTGGCAAAACTCTTGATTGACAAGATCTTTATTCTTTTCAAGAAAAGAGTTTATTTCTTCCTCGTGAATTATTTTTTTTAGATAGCGCAATACGAACCGAGGAAGCCAATTTAGAAGCCTAGGATTCTTTTCTTTAATGACTCTCTCAATATCTATGAATTTTGGCTTACTCATCTTCAATAGCTAAGTTAATTGTAATACTTTGTTGCCCTGAAATGGATTAACTTGATTTATCCACATTGCTTGTTTTAAAATGATGTTCAATTTTATACATAATTAAATATTTTCTTCTCCGAGATATTGTAGATTTGCATCGTAATTTATAACATCTCAGATGGAGTTAGCAACAAGGTTAAAAACGATGCAGGAGTCTGCAACTATTGCAATGTCACGGAAGAGTCGTGAATTAAAATCTCAAGGAAAGGATGTGATATCGCTAAGTTTGGGAGAACCAGATTTTCACACGCCGCAATTTATCAAAGATGCCGCTGTAAAGGCAATGGAGAATAATTTCACAACATATACTCCAGTTCCTGGTTATGATGACCTCAGACAGGCTATTTCAGATAAATTTAAGCGCGATAATGGATTAGATTACGGCATCGATCAAATTGTAGTGTCGACAGGAGCAAAGCAGTCCATAGCAAATGTGGTACTGAGTCTAGTCGACGAGGGAGATGAGGTTATAATCCCGGCTCCGTATTGGGTTTCTTACATTGAGATAGTAAGAATGGCAGGTGGCGTTCCGATTATTGTTAAGGCTGGAATCGAATCAGATTTCAAAATTACTGGAGATCAGTTAGCAAATGCTATTACAGCTAAAACGAAGTTGATGATTTTCTCGTCACCTTGCAACCCCTCAGGTTCCGTCTACAGTAAAACAGAACTACAGTCTTTAGCAAAGGTACTTATCAATAATTCCCATGTGACCGTGATTTCGGATGAAATATACGAGCATATTAATTTTGGTTCAAGACATCAAAGTTTAGGGCAATTTGAAGAGATTAAAGAACAAGTTGTTACTGTAAATGGTGTGTCAAAAGCTTGGGCAATGACAGGCTGGAGACTTGGTTATATTGGCGCTTCAAGTAAAATAGCAGCAGCATGCTCAAAAATTCAAGGACAATTTACTTCAGGAACATCCTCTATAACTCAAAAGGCTTCAATCGCAGCATTGAAGGCAGATCCTGCTGTTTTGAAGGACATGCTGACAGCATTTCATAAAAGAAGAGACCTTGTGTTGGGTATGTTGAACAATATTGAGGGAGTGAAAACAAATGTTCCAGAAGGAGCTTTTTATGTATTTCCTGATGTTTCGTACTTTTATGGTAAATCTTTCGGAGGCATAACAATAAACGATGCTAATGATCTAGCAATGTATCTTTTGAATGAAGCACTCGTCGCGATTGTGACGGGAGAGGCATTTGGTGATAAGAATTGTATTCGAATCTCTTATGCGGCATCAGAAGAAACGTTGATAGATGCAATGAATCGTATTAAAATTGCTCTTGAAAAACTGAGTTGATGAATATAAATTCGCTAATGAACGAATTTTCCAACAAACGCATCCTCGTGGTTGGAGACGTTATGATTGACGCTTATCGTATTGGTAAGGTTGAGCGAATTTCTCCGGAAGCACCAGTGCCAATTGTAAATCTCACAAAGGAAGAGAGCAGGTTAGGTGGTGCGGCAAATGTTGCGCTTAACATTGCCTCTCTTGGATCGAACCCAATTTTATGTAGCTTCATAGGGAAAGATGAAGCTGGTGATCGTTTTGTTCAGTCAATGATTGAAAAAGGATTATCGATTGAAGGGTTAATCCAGGATAAAATGGTCAAAACAACTGTTAAAACCAGAATAATTGGTAATAATCAGCAGTTACTAAGAATAGATGACGAGCAATTATCTCCTTTGAATGAATCACAGGAGAATCTAATTTTAAAACGCATCTCTACTTTGATTGAAGAAGGCGTGGACGGTATTATTCTAGAAGATTACAACAAAGGAGTTCTGACGCCAAGAGTTATTCGTGAAGTGATTTCATTGGCGAATAAACTGGGTATAATTACAACCGTCGATCCGAAAAAGGATAATTTTTTCGAATTTAAGCATGCAACACTTTTCAAACCTAATCTGAAGGAGCTTAAAGAAGGTTTAAATGTGGATTTCAATATAGACCAAGATAAAGTTGGATTTGAGGCGGCAGTAGAAAGAATGGAAAGTCTATTAGAAAACAAAATAAGCTTGATCACACTATCGGAGCATGGTGTATTTATAAAAGACCACGAGAATACTCATTACATTCCAGCACATTTTAGAAATATTAGTGATGTTTCCGGAGCAGGTGATACTGTTATCGCTGTTGCTACTTTATGCCTTGCCTCAGGTCTTACAACAGAGGAAGTTGCACGAGTTTCAAATCTGGCAGGTGGTATTGTCTGTGAATGGAGTGGAGTAATGCCCTTAAATCGCGGCACACTGATGGATGAATTAAACAAATTAAGAGTCTAAATGGCGTTAAGAGAGTTTCGAGAAAAGATCAATTTGAAGATCTACGATTCGAAGCCGACTGTTCTGAAGATTTTGTCGGGGTCTAATGTTGTGGTTTCATTTACTGCAATAGCTGTTCTTATTTATTACTATGGATTTGAACTTTCGAACGAAACGAGAGATTTCTGTTTTGCGATAATTGAGAGCTCTTTTGGATTCTATATTTTTCGTTTTCTACTCAAGCTATTTTATGATTTTCATCCACCTACTTTTCTCCGACAAAATTGGTTTGAAGCCACTATAATATTTCTACTATTAATTGAAGGTATATCATATAACCTATTCAATTCCATGATAATAGAGCCTTTATTTTTATCTATAGGATTCAAGGATTTCGGTGATTTCTCAATGGTTTTTGTTCAGATGTTTGTATTTGTAATTCTCTTAAACAATGTTCTAAAAGATCGGAAGTTTAAGCCTTGGTTAAAAATACATCCTGGTTGGTTATTTACGATATCTATTGCACTTATGACATTGGTCGGTTCCTTACTTTTAATGTTGCCTGAGATGTCAAATATTGAGGGAGGAATGAATTTCATTGATTCATTATTCTTATCGATGTCCTCTGTCAGTGTAACTGGATTATCGACTATCGATATTTCTTCAGCCCTAACTTTTAAAGGTCAAGTAATAGTTTTAGTCCTTATCAAACTTGGTGGATTGAATACGATTGCATTTGGAGCATTGATGTTAATCGTTGCTAAATTTGGAGTAGGGATTAAGTACCATGAGGTAATTGAAGACTTCGTGAACAAGGACTCTATTCTGAATGCGAAGTCCATGCTGACCAAGATAGTGGTTTGGGCTACTGCCTTTGAAATCATAGGTATAGTCCTTCTTTTTATCGGTTTTGGTAATCAAGGAATATTTTCTGATCAAGGGGAAAGAATGTTTCAAGCTTTATTCCATGGAGTCTCAGGATTTAATAATGCTGGGTTATCTATTCTGGAAGGCGGAATGATGCATCCAGATATTATTCATAACCAGTTTGTGCACTCGGTGATTATGATTTTATTTTTCTTTGGAGGATTTGGAATGATTTATGTTTTTGATTTATTGGAGTTCAAGAAATTGAGGGAAAGAATTAAAACGCCTTGGAAAACAATAGAATTCGGAACGAAAATTTCACTTTTTTTCACCTTGGGTTTATTACTCTTTGGGGCTGTAGTTTTTATCATTTTTGAATGGGATAACACACTGAAAGATCAGTCTGGATTAAGCAGTGTGTTGATTGCATTTTTTGAATCGATGACTACACGAAATGCCGGATTTAATGTCGTAGATACCGCATCTCTTACGATGCCAGTAATGATAATCTTCTTATTTCTAATGTTTATTGGTGCTTCTTCTGGTTCAGCTGGTGGGGGGATCAGAACCTCTACATTTGCCATAATGTGGGCCTCATTGATCTCTACTATCAAAGGGAAACCACACACAGAATTATTCAAAAGAACAATTTCCAATGATTTAGTGCTGAAAGCTTATGCTATTTTTCTCTTTTTTGTAATTGGAAATGTAATTGGACCTTTTACACTTGCAATAACCGAAGCGGATCTATTGGCATCTGGCAAATTCGATTTTATGGACCTTGTATTTGAACACGTTTCTGCAGCGAGTACGGTGGGATTATCGACAGGTATTACGTCGGAACTGAGTGTATCAGGTAAAACAGTTCTCGTTATTGCAATGTTTATTGGTCGTGTCGGAACATTGACACTGGCATATCTAGTAGGTAAAAAAGTGATAAGTAAAAATTATAAATATCCATCTGCTCATACGATGGTAGGTTAAATATGGTAGAAGATAAAAAGGTGATCAAACCCTACAATGAAGAGGGGGCTACAAAAAAGGAAGAAGTAGCAGAAATGTTCAATAATATTTCGAGGCGTTATGATTTTCTTAATCATTTTCTGTCACTAGGTATTGACAAGATCTGGAGAAAAAAAGCGGTGAAACAGTTGAAACAATTGAATCCAGAATATATCTTAGATATTGCCACAGGCACAGGAGATTTCGCGGTAGCCCTATTGAAATTGAATCCAAAAGCGATCACAGGAATAGATATTTCTTCAGGTATGCTTGAAGTTGGGAATAATAAAATGGTGAGACGAGGATTTGATGATAGAATCAAATTAATTTTGGGTGATTCCGAGAATCTACAATTCGATGACAATCATTTTGATGGCGTTACTGTAGCTTTTGGGGTAAGAAATTTTGAAAATCTAGAGATGGGACTAGAAGAGATGCTGCGTGTCATCAAAACAGGTGGTAAAGCAGTAATATTGGAATTTTCAAAGCCAAAAAAATTTCCAATAAAGCAGCTTTTTGGCTTCTATTCTAAAAGATTGATACCATTTATTGGTAAGTTAGTTTCAAAAGATAAACGTGCTTATGCCTATCTGCCAGAATCAGTTGAGGCTTTCCCTGAGGGGCAGTCGTTTATGGATATTATGTCTTCTGTAGGATATTCTAATGTCAGTGGGATTCCTGTGAGCGGCGGTATTGCAACAATTTATGTGGGAACAAAAAAGTAGTTTCGATAATAAAAGATTTATAAAGACGTTCATTTCAAAGTGAGGCTATATATACTTTTCATATTTCTAATAAGTTCTTGTTCGATTTTTGGTCAGGAGGAAAAACCTAAGAATTATAGAAGATTTGATGATAAACTTATTCATTTTGGGTTCATGCTGGGAGGGAATACGGCTGATTTCATGATGTTTCCAATGGTTGATGCCTATCAGAATTTTGGAGTAAAATCAATCATTAACAATGCAGGTCCAGGAGGACAAATAGGTATAGTATCAACGCTAAAAGTAGGAACTCCCGTTGTCAGGTTAAGATTTATTCCAACCCTATCCTTTCAGGAAAGAATTGTTAAATATCAATTTGAGGGAGATACGCCTCTTCCTGAGGACGATCTGATTAACGAGGAAAGATTGAATTCAACAAATCTTGATTTCCCTTTAATGTTTCAGTTCAGGACTTTGAGATTGAACAATTTTGCTGCATATGCTCTACTTGGTGGGCAGTATACCTTGGACTTACAATCCCAGCAAGATGCAAGTCAGGACTTTCTAGATCCATTCTTGAAAATAAAGAAACATGACTTTCAAGGACAAATTGGTGGAGGAATTGAGTTTTTTGCGCCGTACTTTAAATTTGGGATGGAGATAAAATATTCACATGGATTTCGTAATGTTCTGATCAAGGATGGTACCTTTATTTCTGAACCTTTGGATAGACTCTACAATAGGGTATGGTGGTTTTCTCTCATATTTGAAGGATAATGGAACGCATTCAGTTTCAGGTTACTCCGGAACAGGCAAAGAATGATCCGTACCTTCGAGAAAAGATAGCTAGAGAATTAGATCTTGGTAATTTTCATTTTTCCTACAAGTGGGTAAAAAGGTCGGTTGATGCAAGAAACAAGAACATCAAAATTAATTGTGTTTTTGAGGTTTTTCATGGATCAGAAGAGGTGCCAAAAAGGCCAGATGTCATTCCATTTATTGATGTATCAAGTTCTAATCCAATTGGGATTATTGGTGCAGGTCCGGCAGGTATTTTTGCGGCATTGGAAGTAATATCGCGAGGTCTTAAGCCAGTCATATTCGAGCGAGGCAAGGATGTACGTTCGAGAAGACGAGATTTGGCTAGAATAAATAAAGAATCCCTGGTCAATCTTGATTCAAATTATTGCTTCGGAGAGGGAGGAGCGGGTACATATTCTGATGGTAAGTTATATACACGCTCTAAAAAACGGGGAGATGTAATGCAGGCATTGCAGACGTTTGTTCAATTTGGTGCTGACGAGGATATTTTAGTTGATTCGCATCCACATATTGGCACAAATAAATTACCAAAGATCATTGTAAATATGCGTGAGCATATTTTAAAGTGTGGAGGCGAATTTAATTTTGATTCGAGAGTTAGCGACATATATACTAAAGACAATAAGGTCAGCGGGATTCAACTTTTAGATGGCAGAGAATATAGATTGAACACATTAATACTTGCGACAGGCCACTCGGCAAGAGATATTTTTGAATTGATTCATACGAAAGGGTGGAAGTTAGAAGCGAAACCATTCGCTCTTGGAGTTCGCGTTGAGCATTCTCAAGACCTAATAGATAGAATTCAGTACCACGGCCGACTCAGAGATGACTATTTACCTGCAGCGAGTTACAGTCTTGTAACACAGGTTGAAGGAAGAGGGGTATACTCTTTTTGCATGTGTCCGGGAGGCATTATTGCACCGTGTGCCACGAACAAAAATGAAGTAGTAACCAATGGCTGGTCTCCGTCGAAGCGCAATAATCCGTTTGCAAACTCAGGAATAGTTGTAGAAATTCATCCAGAAGATTTCATTGACTATCCTAACGATCCATTTGTTTGTCTCAGATTTCAGCAAGAAGTAGAGAAGTCTTGTTGGGAGGCAGCAGGAAAAACACAAAAGGTTCCTGCTCAAAGGATGATTGATTTCATTGATGGGGTAAAATCAAAAAAATTACCAAAAACTTCTTATCAGCCTGGTTTGGTATCTGTTGACCTTAATGATGTTTTACCTTCATTGATATCGAGTAGACTAAGAAAAGCATTTTTAGATTTTGGTCAAAAAATGAAAGGATATCTCACCAATGATGCAATCCTACATGCTACGGAATCAAGAACATCCTCACCTATAAAAATTCCAAGACGAGACGATCTTCAGCATCCCGAGGTTGGTGGATTATTTCCTTGTGGTGAAGGAGCTGGTTATGCTGGGGGGATAATTTCTGCAGCTATTGATGGTATTAAATGTGCAAGGAAAATTGCCGAATTACAGCATTGATCTTTTACTGAATTCAGAAATTACAATACCAGCCGCGATGGCAACATTTAAGGATTCAGCATTCCCTTTTCCTGGTATGTGGATTGGATGCGTAATTAATTTTTGAATATCCTCTCGAATACCGTTTCCTTCATTGCCAAAAACGAGTGCTCCCTTATTTTGTACCTCACTTTTAAAAATATTTTCTCCCTCCATTAAGGCACCGTAAATTGGATGATTGTAGGATTCAAGATATCTCTTCAGATCTACATATTCCACTTTAACTCGAAATATAGACCCCATTGTGGCTTGCACTGTTTTTCTATTGTAGCAATCTACTGTATCTTTTGAACAGATGATCTCAGTCATCCCAAACCAATCACAACTGCGAATTATTGTACCTAAATTGCCAGGGTCCTGTATTCCGTCGATTACCACGATGTGCTGTTTATTGATTGATTGGATTTTAGGTTTTTTTACAACAGCTAACCACTGAGCACCTGAACTTAAACCAGAAATCTCATTGATTTCGGATTCAGCCAGAAAGTAATGGTTTTCAGTTAACATGTTTGAGTCATCCGATGAAACAAGAAATTCAATTAATTCAGGATAATGATTGAGTGCTTCCGTTACACTTTTGTGTCCCTCCAAAACGAACAAACCGTATTCATCTCGAAACTTTTTACGCTGCAAAGAACGTACTAGCTTAATCTTATTTTTTGAAAGTGATTCCACTGAACCTTTTTGTTATTTTTGCTTTAAACAGATCGTTTGGCTCGATTCAAACTTACATATTTTTTTCTCGTTATTGGCGTGCTCATTTTCCCTGCCTGCAAGCAAACTAAGTATGTACCGGAAGGTAAATATCTATTAAAGTCCAATGAAACACTGGTTACTGGAGAAAAACTGGATGACGATGAAATTAAAGAGATACCTAGACAAAAACCAAACTTTAAGAGAATTGGAGTTAGTTGGAAACTTGCTGTATTTAACTCTGTTGACTCCTCCAAAGTCGCTGAAAAGAGAAAAATAAAGAATATTGAGATACGACAGATTAATAGAAAAAGACTCAAAAGGCAGGATAGGATAAATGCGAAAAGAGAGCAAAGGTCGCAGTTGAAAGGAGAGAAGTTTTTCAAAAAGAAAACGATTTCTCTTCGTGATACTATTGAACCCAGAATGTTTCTGCGTGAATGGTATAAATACAAAATAGGAGAACCTCCTGTTATATTCGATAGTATTCCATTTAATAAAACCGTGATGCAATACAGGGCTTACTTGAAGAGCAAGGGCTATTATTACGGCGAGGTGCAAGGAATAGTCACCAACTCGAAAAGAGGTAAGGTTGTCGCAAAGTATTTAATCAATACCGGTTCTAGATATTTCATAGACTCATTTATTGTAAAAATTGCAAACAGCGAGATAAAGGAAAGTTACAGTCGTTTTCTAAAATTGCGATCAGAGACTCCACTAGTTAACGGCCCACTAGACAGAGATATGCTAGATGATTTTAGAAATGAGCTATCAAAGCATATGAAAAATGAAGGATTCTTTGGATTCAATCCTAGCTCAATCAATTTTCTAGCTGATACTGTCGGGCGAAATATGAGTGTAAAATTAGTACTGAACATCTCTGATCGTGCTGTCCCTTCGAAAGACATTCCTGACTCAATTATTTATGTGAAATACCATAAGACTAAAATTGATGAAGTCTATTTCCATATTGCAGATTCACTTTATTTTCAAGGTAATTTTAAGGATTCTTTACGAAATCTTGGTCTAGATCTTTTTGAGAATAAATTTATCACCAGAATCGATACTTCACTTTTTGTAGTTACCAACAAAAAAGGAATTGATTCTTCTCGAATGGCCATTTTTACTTTTAACGGTAGGCTTTTTGTTAACCCGAAGGTATTAGAGTCTATGAATTATGTTGAGAAGGGCAATCTTTATGCGGAAAAAGATGTAGAAAGGTCCTATCGTAATTTGTTGCGAACGAATCTTTTTACAACTATTAAAACAGAATTGAGAGAGGATGAACCTGGAGGGAAACTTGCTACTCATTATTATCTTATCCCAAGTAAACGACAGAGTTTTGGATTCGAACCCCGGGCAACGACATCAAATGGTTATCTCGGTGCGTCTGCGAACATAAATTATGTTAATAGAAATTTATTTAAAGGTGCAGAAAGATTAACTTTTTCGATTGCTGGAGGGTTTGAATCACAACCTCCAGTATTCATAGATAATGAAGATGGTTCACAATCGATTGCGGCAGAGAGAAGTTTTAACATCTTTGAAATAGGACCAAGCTTGAAATTAGAGATACCAAAACTTTTTCCTTTTGACACACGTGATATTTCAAAAAAAATAAGACCATATACTGTTGTTTCAACTGCTTACAATTATGAGAAGAGAGTGGATTTCAGCAGGGGAGCATTCCAGTTAAATTATTTATGGAAATTTGAGTCATCTAAGACACATCTATTCTATGCAGGTTTACCGCTTGCATCTGTTGTTAAAATTATAAATATTGACAGGGATCCTGTTTTCGAAGCCAAATTATTCGAACTTAACGATCTCTTTCTTATCAATGCATATAGTAATCAGTTCGTTTGGCAAGATTGGAAATTCAGTTATGAGTATAACAGTAGAGAAAAGCAGGGTAAAACTTCAAACGACAGATTTTACATTAAATCAACTTTTGATCCAGCTGGTAATTTAATGTCCTTGTTCAGTAAATATCAGGACACTTTAGATAACGGGCAATATGCAGTTAACGGAGTTGCATATTCGCAATTTATTCGTTTTGATAACGAATTCGTGTATTCCAAACCCCTGGGAAAAGAGAGAAGTATCCATTTCAGATTTATTGCTGGTGGAGGTCTTCCATATGGAAATACTGTAACTTCTTTACCCTATGATTATTCTTTTTTCGCTGGAGGTGCTAACGACAACAGAGGTTGGAGAGCAAGGTCTCTTGGCCCAGGCTCCTATCAGTATTATCTTTTTCCTGATAGAGCAGCAACACAATTAGGAGATTTAAGATTGGGAGGTTTTTCAGAGTTTCGATTTGCTATCAATTCTTTACTTAAAGGTGCATTCTTTGTCGACCTTGGTAATGTTTGGACCATAAATGAGGATGAGAATAGGGTTGGTAGCACGTTTGCTTGGAATACATGGTATCGTGAGTTAAGCTTATCCACTGGTCTTGGGATACGAATGGATTTGGAATACTTTGTAATTCGCTTTGATTTTGGTACGCCGTTATCAAATCCTGGCCTTCCTGTTGGAGAAAGGTGGAAATTCCTCAGACAAAGGGATGTAAATGGAGACAAAGTAAGTCGTCCAAAATTCCATCAGTCTGTTCAACAGGCAATAATGGATGGTAATTTACCTCCAGATTACAAGAAACCGACAATTGATGAACTCTTTCCAATTCGCTTCCATTTCGGAATAGGATATCCGTTCTAGTTTAGATAAACTTATATTTTAGGTAGTCTTTCAATTCTGACCAGCTAACTTTTAATGGAGAGTTTTTACAGATATCTGTAATTGTCGATCTTATTTCGAGGCCTTCGCGTGTCATCCGCACATTTAGATCATCAAATTTTAGAGATTTTTCTTGTTTCAAACTATTAATGCATTCATTTGAATTAACAGAAATGAAGCTAGAAACCTTATTATCAAGATATTTCATTGCTTTATCCTTGCTCTTCAAGTCAAACAAGTCACTGTATTTAACAGGCATACCTGTTTCCAAGTTGTAAAAGAAGAATCGTAGCTCGCCTTTATCCATCTCCATACAAGTGCACATTACTTGTAGTTGTATGTGATTTCCCTTTTGAACATATCCATAATCTGAAATGCAATAGACATTTGACTCCAAATCTTTTAGTCCAGAGAGAATATCTTTATTGATGATTTCATATTTTGTACTGTCATATTTGTCAGATAGTACTGGATAGGAAAGTCCATTTTCAAATACACCTTCTTTGATACTGACTTGCGCAAACAATCCGATTGTGTTGAGTAAAGTAAGAGCTACTAAAATATACTTCATCTAATTTTCTCGAGTTTATATCAGTAAAAGGTAATCAATTCTCTATTAATTTGAGATTGGCAAAACGCAAAAGAACAGTTTTAGTACCATGTCTTGGAAAGAAAATAGTAGCCTTTTGATCGGGTCCTTTTCCCTCAAGTTTAGTGATTTTACCCTTACCAAATCGTTCGTGCTCAACGTTATAGCCAACTTTTAGATTGTCAGAGTTTATTTTGTTTTTATCCGATGTAGAAATTACATTTTTTAAAGGCTTAAGGGAACGTGATCCTAAATTTTTGTTCAATCCACCATGAAATGGACGATCAAACGATTTACCAGTTAGCGACTGTCCTCTGCCTCTCTCGGGAGTTTCGTGAAGCAAATATTCTGATGATATTTCATCAACGAATCTGCTTCTTTCTGATGTTATAAGATTTCCCCATTGAAACCTCGAAGTTGCATAGGATAGTGTGCACGTATTTTCGGCACGTGTAATGGCGACGTAGAATAATCTGCGTTCTTCCTCAAGATCCATTCTTGAGTTTAATGCCATTTGAGAGGGGAAGAGGTTTTCTTCTAATCCAACTAAATAGACATGAGGAAACTCAAGGCCTTTACTTGAATGTATTGTCATCATTGTCACATGATTTCTATCTTGATCCACATCTTGATCCGCGTCTGTTAATAGAGCGACATCGAGCATAAACTCTGACAATGATTTTGATTCATCCTCTGTTCGACTGATCGTAAATTCTTTGATTCCCGCCAATAACTCCTCAATATTCTGATAGCGCTCTACTTCTTCTGGTCCCTTATCTTTATCATTGTAGAGTTCTTTCAATATTCCAGAGGACTTAGCAATTTCCTGTGCTAATGAATATGCATCGAGTTTATCTATTTGAGCCGAAAAACTTCGGATCATTGTTACAAAATCAGTGATTTTACTCTTGGCTCCTGCATTTATGGACACCGGATATTGTTCAAAATTATGAATTATGTCCCAAGCACTCACGCCATATTGGTTGGCGGCGATAATTACTTTTTCTAAGGAAGTTTTACCGATTCCTCGCTTCGGATAATTGATTACTCGCTTGAGTGCCTCTTCATCATAAGGGTTTGCTGCCAACCTAAAATATCCAAGTAAATCTTTTATTTCCTTTCGTTGATAAAAGGATAAACCACCATATATTTTATACGGAATATTAATCTTTCGCAATGACTCCTCAAAAGATCTAGATTGCTTATTTGTTCTATACAGAATGGCAAAATCATTATAGCTGCAACCAGAAGATTTGCTCAAATCAAATATTTTGTTTGCAATTACTTTACCCTCCTCATTATCCGTTAGAGTTCGGATAACGTGTATTTTTTTTCCTTCATCATTGCCAGTCCAGACATGTTTTTTTATTTGGTCTTTATTTCTAGCTATAACACTATTTGCGGCTTCAACAATATTCTTTGTACTACGATAATTTTGCTCGAGTTTGAATAATTTGAAATCTGGATAGTCCTTTTTGAAATTCAATATATTTTGAATGTTAGCTCCTCTAAAGGAGTATATACTTTGTGCATCGTCTCCAACCACGCAGATGTTCTCATAGGATGCAGCAAGTTTTTTTACGATGAGATACTGTGCAAAATTTGTATCCTGATACTCATCCACCAGAATGTATTGGAATTTTTGTTGGTAATAACTGAGTACATCTGGAAAGTCCCTAAGTAAGACATTCATTTGGTAAAGAAGGTCATCAAAATCCATCGCCCCTGCTTTGAAACATCGAGATGAATAAGCCTTATAAATTCTGAATAAATCAGGGCGATTTGCCATTCTATCTTCTGTACGAATCTCATCATTGTTTTCATAAGCCTCAGGTGAGATAAGGTTATTTTTAGCAGATGAAATTCTACCAAATACAGTACTAGGTTTGTAAATTTTGTCGTCAAAATTAAATCCCTTGACAATATCTCTAATTAGACTTTTAGAATCCTGAGTATCATAAATGGTAAAATTGGATGGGTAGCCTAGTCTATCTGCGTTAAATCGAAGAATTCTACTGAATACAGAGTGAAATGTACCCATCGTAATATTTTTTGCCTCTGTATCGCCAACTATAGTTCCTATTCTCTGCATCATTTCCTTTGCTGCCTTATTGGTGAATGTCAAAGCCATGATATTGAATGGATCAATTCCTTGCTCCATCATGTAAGCAATGCGGAAGGTGAGAGCCCTGGTTTTTCCAGAACCGGCTCCAGCAATTACCATTGTAGGGCCATAAATATTCTTTACAGCCTCTAATTGCCGCTCGTTCAATTCATCAAGGTATGCCATGAATTAATCTTTTTAATCAACGAAAATTATCTGCAAGTTGGGAGGTTGAGAGGACCCGTGTGCACTAAAACAAATTTAGCAAATATTATACAGGTCATCTGAAGATTTTATAGTTTAGTTTTGCACATGTTTATTAAGAAAAGAATAGCATTTCGGGTTCTTTAATTTTATTAATTTTGCAGACCGAACTTTAAAAACTACAACAAGCATGGGTCATGGAATTAAGCCAGGAGTGGCGACGGGAGATGATGTACAAAAGATTTTTGCGTACGCTAAAGAAAAAGGATTTGCATTGCCCGCAATCAATGTCACCAATACCAGCACTGTGAATGCGGTAATGGAAACAGCAGCTCTAATGAATTCACCTGTAATTATTCAATTTTCGAAAGGTGGGGCTCAGTTTTTTACTGGTAAAGGATTGTCTGATGATGATCACACTGCCGGAATTGCTGGAGCAGTTTCCGGTGCCAAACATGTACATACATTAGCAGAGTTATATGGTGCGACAGTTATACTCCATACAGATCATGCAGCAAGAAAGCTTTTGCCATGGATTGATGGATTGTTGGATGCAAGTGAAAAGTATTTTGACAAATTTGGTAAACCATTATTCAGCTCACATATGATTGACCTTTCGGAAGAACCGATTGAGGATAATATTGCGACGTGTAAAACATATTTGGAGCGTATGTCGAAGATCGGCATGACCTTGGAAATTGAATTAGGAATAACAGGGGGAGAAGAAGATGGTGTGGACAATACAGATGTTGATAGTTCTAAGTTATACACACAACCTGAGGAGGTTGCATATGCCTACGAACAGCTCAGCAAGATCAGCAATAGATTTACAGTAGCTGCCGCATTTGGAAATGTTCATGGAGTCTATAAACCGGGTAATGTTGTTTTAACACCAAAGATTTTAAAGAATTCACAAGAATATATCCAAGAGAAATTTGGAACTGAAGAAAATCCTGTAGATTTTGTATTTCATGGTGGTTCCGGATCAACTCTCGAGGAAATACGTGAGGCAATTGGTTATGGTGTGATTAAAATGAACTTAGATACGGATTTACAATTTGCCTTTACAGAAGGTGTGCGGGATTATATGGCGAAATACATGGATTATGTTAAAACGCAGATTGGTAATCCGGATGGCGAGGAATTACCAAACAAGAAATATTATGATCCAAGAAAGTATCTTCGTGCGGGAGAGCTTACGTTCATTAATAGATTAGAGCGCTCTTTCCAGGATCTGAACAATGTAAATACATTAATGGAATAAAGAATTATTCAGTATAAACTAAAAGTTGAGTAGTATGGGATGGTTTAAAAGAGATAAAGAGGGAATCACCACTTCAACCAAAGAAAAGCGTGAAACTCCGGAGGGGTTGTGGGAGAAATGTTCCAATTGTAAGACAATCTTTTCCGCTGATGATTTAAAGTTGAATTTTTATGTTTGTGATCGATGCAATCATCATGAGAGAATAGGCTCGGAGCAATATTTCGAAATTCTCTTTGATGACGGAGAATTTAAAGAGTTAAATCCGAGATTATCATCAGCAGATCCATTGAAATTTGAGGATACAAAGAAATATGCAGATCGTGTCAAGAAAACTCAGGAGAAAACAAATCTCAAGGATGCACTTAGAACAGCACATGGTACTATTGACGGAAATGAGATTGTGATTGCCTGTATGGATTTTGCCTTCATTGGTGGGTCAATGGGTTCCGTTATGGGAGAGAAGATTTCACGAGGAATAGATCATGCGCTAAAGAATAATTGTGCTTTTATGATTATTTCTAAGTCAGGAGGAGCGAGAATGATGGAAGCAGGATATTCATTAATGCAGATGGCGAAAGTTTCAGGTAAACTTGGACTGTTGTCTGAAAAGCAATTGCCTTACATTTCATTCCTAACTGATCCTACGACAGGAGGTGTGACAGCTTCATTTGCGATGCTTGGAGATATTAATATCGCTGAACCGGATGCATTGATCGGATTCGCAGGACCACGTGTTGTAAGAGAAACAATTGGTAGAGACCTACCTGACGGATTCCAGACTTCTGAATTTGTGTTGGAGCATGGATTCCTAGATTACATCGTTGAGCGTCCCCAATTGAAAGATACGATCGCATTGTCTTTAAAGTTATTCAAGAGTTAATTCTGTATTAAAACGTATGTAATTGTTTTTCGCAAGGATAAATGTGTATCTTTGCACCGCCGAGAGACGGCATACATAAAAATTATTTAAAGAATATTGGAATGTATTTAAATTCAGAAAAGAAAAAAGAGATCTTCAAAAAGCACGGTGGTGCTGATACGAACACAGGTTCAGCAGAAGGTCAGATTGCGTTGTTCACTTACAGAATTTCGCACCTTACAGAGCACTTGAAAAAGAATCGTAAGGATTATGGAACACAAAGAGCACTTCAATTACTAGTAGGTAAAAGAAGAAGCCTTTTGGATTACTTGAAAGCAAAAGATATTGAAAGATATCGTGCGATCGTTAAAGACCTTGGACTACGACGCTAAGCAACGAGCGCAAAATAACATATTGGAGAGGGGGCAGTCGAAGTTATTCGAGTGCCCTTCTTTTTAATAAACAATTGGTAAAGTAAATAACTTAAATTATGAATATAGGTATCAAAAAGTCCATCACTACCGGAGGAAAAGAAATTTCCATCGAGACTGGAAAATTGGCTAAACAGGCCGATGGAGCGGTTGTGTTACGAATGGGCGACACTATGATCCTTGCGACAGTAGTAGCTGCCAAGGATGCGAGAGAAGGAGTAGATTTCCTTCCATTAACAGTAGACTACAAGGAGAAGTTTGCAGCAGACGGAAGAATTCCAGGTGGATTCTTTAGAAGAGAGGCTCGTCCTTCAGAGAGAGAGATCCTTGTAATGAGAATTGTGGACAGAGCGCTTCGTCCATTATTCCCAGATGATTATCACGCAGAAGTTCAAGTGATGATGCAATTGATCGCATACGATGGAGTAAATAGTCCTGATGCATTAGTTGGGTTCGCTGCTTCAACTGCGATTGCCTGTTCAGATATTCCCTTTAACGGACCGATGTCAGAAGTTCGTGTTGGTCGAGTAGAAGGTCAGTTTATTGTGAACCCTACATTGGAAGAGATGGATCAATCAGATATCGACTGTATTATTGCGGGTACAATGGATAACATTGTGATGCTTGAGGGAGAAATGCAAGAGATATCAGAAGATGAGATGGTTGAGATCATCAAGATCGCACACGAGGCAATCAAAGAGCAGTGTCAGTTCCAGTTGGATCTTGCTGCTGAGCTTCCTGGATCTTCGCCGAAGAGAGAATACGATCACGAGGATCACAATGAAGAAGTTCGTGAGAAAGTAATGGCTTTCGCATACGACAAATGTCGTGAGGTAGCGAAGCAAGGTTTAGCCGATAAAGCGAAACGCGCTGAGCTGTTCGGAGCTATCAAAGAAGAATATGTTACTTCACTTTCAGAAGAAGAGTTAGAAGAAGAAGCAAATTACATTGGAGTTTATTTTAAAGCTGCAATGAAGAAAGCCGTGCGTGACACAATGTTGCATGAC
>JALRKF010000116.1 GCA_023254905.1 Crocinitomicaceae bacterium
GTATTGAGTCTGTGAACGTACACCTACTTGCTCTGCCAAGACCATAGAGTCTTTGTGAGCCAAGATTGCACCACGAATGTCACCACCTGCAGCGTTGTCAGCAGCAGTCTCGATGGTAGGTACGTTAGAAGACACGTAGATGTCTACGCCGTACAGGTTACCGATTTGACCGTTGTTAACAGTACGACCGCTTACGAAGTCGCTAGAAGTATAGCGAGTGATGCCCATGATAGCGTTACGCAGCGAAGGAGGAATAACCAAGAAACGGTTGTCCATAGGTACGTCGTTGTCGTCCAACTTCTGAATCATGTCACGCAAAAAGCCGTCTGAGAACACGTCTGCAGCAGCTACAGTGTCAGCAGCGTAAGCAGTAGTAGTTGTGCCACCATCGTTGTAGAAGGTAGAGAAGTTACCAGTAGCTTCAGTGAACAATGCGTCATCTACGTTCTTAGCCAATGCGTAACCTGCGTCACCAGTGTAGAACTGACGAAGAGAAGCTAATGCTTGTGCTTCAGTGATGTCTTCGATAAGACGTGAGTATTCAAAGTGCTTGTTGATAGTGACGATTACTTCGTCTTCAACAGCGTTCTGAACAAAACTATTTAAAATTTCTTGTTCCAATTCTTCAAAAACAGAGAAGTGATTGTAGAATTCATTCTCTTCGATTTCAACAGATTTTGTGAAACTGTAAACACTTTCTGGTCGACGATTCTTTTCTAAGACGAAATTAGAATAGGCTTTAAGTATTTCATCTTTTTCCATAATGTTTAACTTTTTTTGTTTAAAGTTAAACAATAATTATTTATCTTTCCTAAAAAGATGCAATGCATTTAATAAAAAAAGATAATTCAGGACTCCGCCCTTACTGCTCATCAAGTCTGGAAAGTGATCAAACTTACCCACACTTGTGCGAGATACCCGCGATCAAATATTAATGTCTCATGGCAAAATCCGTTGGTATCATATTTCCGCATCAACTTTTTGAAAGTAATCCGATTATTGATATAACCGACGAAGTCTACTTAATCGAGGAGTTTTTGTTCTTTAGACAGTATAACTTCCACAAACAGAAAATTGCTTTTCACAGGGCGACAATGAAATACTACAATGACTTTCTTGAGCTCAAAGGTATTGATGTCCGTTATATTGAGTCGTCAAACCATATCTCCGATATTCGTTGTTTTCCAGATGAGATAAAACAAAAAGGAATTCATTCTGTTCATGTAATTGACCCGACAGATGATTGGTTACGAAAGCGCCTAAAAGAATCCTGCAGCGAAATTCAATTATCCATCATGGATTCAAGACTATTCCTGAATTCTACTGATGAATTAGCAGCATTTTTTCGAAAAGATAAAAAGTCATTTTTTCAAACCACCTTCTACAAACAGCAAAGGCAAAAGCGCAATATTTTGATGGATAAAAACGGTTTGCCTACTGGCGGTAAATGGACTTATGATTCTGAGAACCGAAAGAAATATCCGAAGGATAAAGTTCCACCTCCTGTTCAGTTTCCAAAAAACAGCGATTACTGGCAAGAAGCCGTAAAATATACCGAGGATAACTTTGGGGGAAACTATGGGGAGATCTCAGAAAGTCCTATTTATCCTGTAGATCATACGTCCGCTCAAGTGTGGTTAGAACAGTTTTTCAATATTCGATTTCATGAGTTTGGTGCTTTTGAAGACGCCATTGTGAAAGAGGCATAGATCCTTAACCACAGTGTGATCTCTCCTCTGATTAACGTTGGTTTACTTGCGCCCGAGGCTGTTGTAGAGCAGAGTTTCACCTTTGCCAGAGAAAATGATGTCCCGATCAATTCATTGGAAGGGTTTATCCGCCAGATCACTGGCTGGAGAGAGTTCATACGTGGTATGTATGAGGTTAAAGGCAGATATTCAAGAACTGCTAATTTCTGGAATTTTCACCGTCCTATTCCAAACTCATTTTACACGGGTGACACAGGAATTCCCCCAATCGATGAAACAATAAAAAAGGTTTTGAAAACGGGATACTGTCACCACATCGAACGCCTGATGGTACTTGGTAATTTCATGCTCCTCTGTGAATTTGACCCTGATGAAGTATATAAATGGTTCATGGAGCTATTTATCGATGCATATGACTGGGTTATGGTGCCGAATGTGTATGGCATGGTCTTATTTGCTGACGGTGGAACATTTGCAACTAAACCATATATTGGAGGAGCGAATTACATTAAAAAAATGAGCAATTACAAAGGAGGTGAATGGGAAAAAATTTGGAACGGACTTTTCTGGCGGTTCATCAATAATCAACAAAGCTTTTTCCGTTCTAATCCAAGAACATCTATGATGGTTAATACTTGGAGCAAAATGAATCTTGATAAAAAGGCAGAGCACTTAAACCATGCTGAATCCTTCCTTCAACAATTGGGTACATAAAAATGGCCACTCCGAAAGTGGCCATCTTAAAAAGTATACTAATTACATGTTTTTTGCTAGCGAATTCGCTGGTCCGAAATCTATGAATTCAACATAAAAAATGTATGATTGCTCTGGAAGACGACTCACGGTTGAATAAGGTAAATAAAGTCGGTATTTTCCGCCCTTCTTCAAATGAGGAAATGCGACACGCCAACCCTCGAATACCATATTTAAATTAAATGCAGGTGCCGGGATATTTTGTCCAGATTTCAACCTGTCAAAGCTATTCTCCATAGTATCACCAACCAGAGAGGTTAATATATAATCCGCTTGCACATCATCGCCATCCTGCGGTGATCCACCTGAACCCTCTTTCAATGTCTCGATCCAAACACCTGCTTCCACTTCTTTTACATTGTCTTTTGCTTTCACATCAGCCCAGATAATCTCTTCTTTAGCAGCAATCTCTTGTTGAATCTTTGCATTGATCCCTTCAAAGAACTCGCGCATTACTGCATTTTGATCGTCTTCAGAAAGTTGCACAGTATCAGTACCGAATAGTGCATTTTCAAATCCTGCAAATAAGAATGTGGTATCAATCTGAGAGATCTTATCCACCTGGCTAAACTCTCGGTAAAAGCCATAGGCGGAAATCTTACCCACACATTCCGAGCCTTCATCAAGAAACTCTGTATTAAAATCTGTACCTGCAGGACCATACAAATTGTTCAAACTAACATCGCATCCCATAGGTTCCTTTTCTGAAAAGTTACCTTTAAAACCTTTTAAAAGGAATTCCTTATTCAGCTGTTCGCCATTAAATCCAGGAGTTTCCAAAATACGTTTTGCTTCTCCAGAACCAAGCGCAAATGATAATTCATGCTCATACTTTTCAAAAGAGAGCTTTTCAGTTTTTTCTTCAGATTCACCGCACGCAATCAGCGCGAAAAGCAGTGAGAATACAAATACCTTTTTCATTAAGCAATTTCTATTAATTCTACATCAAACACCAATGCCATGAATGGTTCAATAGGGCCTCCCGGATGTGGATTTGCACCGTATGCAAGATCCTGTGGAATATATAATCTGTACTTGGCACCTTTGTTCATTAGCTGTAAAGCTTCTGTCCATCCTTTAATAACTTGATTAACGCCAAATGTAGCAGGTTCACCTCTTGAGACGGAACTGTCAAATACAGTACCATCTATTAGAGTTCCATGGTAATGAACCGTTACTTGATCTTCAGGACCTGGCATAGCTCCTTCGCCTTCATTAATAACCTCGTACTGAAGCCCAGATGCAGTTACTGTGACCTCCCTTCTCATTCCATTTTCCTTTAGGAATACTTCTCCAGCTTCTTTGTTTTTCCCATACTTCGCAGCACCTTGTTCACTGACAAATTGTTGAATAATATCGTTTGCCTGCTGCGGTGTGAATTTTAATTCCTTACCTGAGAAGATGTCAGAAATTGCCTCAGCAATAATTTCCGGAGATAATTCTCCTAAATCCTGCTGCATCAAACTTCCACCCATACTCATTCCAACGCAGTAGCTTACTGCTTCTTTATCTGTTGCCATTCTTTAAATTTTCGGACAAAGATAATGTTATTAATTCGTTTGAGCCGTTCTACAGCATCTATTAAAATCTGCACTGACTTCTTGTTTATTCGTGAAATCCTAAATTTGATTCGAAACTCTTCGAACTTGTTCAGAACTGAAGACTTCGTGCATAATGCCCTAAAACCTTTAAATTTGTTCTCTGAAATCCACGAAAATTATAATTTTTCTTTGCATCGAATAAAAAATGCGTAATCACACCTCTTTGATCATTTTGATAATCAGTATTTTAATTGTTGCTGTTGGATACTTTGCTTATCAGGAAATTATTTATCCTTCAATGCTGAATAATGCCTCCCAGGAGCGCAATTTACTTTTATCCAAAGATCAACGAGTTACTCTAGTAAAGAAGAGAGAACAGACAGGTATTTATAGTCTCGAAGTCGAGATCGAACCCAACGAATATAATTACAACGTTGCCTTTAGTATAGGTCCAAAGGTCATTTATGAAGCCAGAGTAAAAAAGGGTGTTGAATTCGTTTATTCTACCGACTGGTATAATGATACTTGTAATTTGATCATTATTCCGAATAAGCAAGCCAAAGACTCGGTCTTACTTACTTATCGCTTTCTTGGACTTAACCATGAATAGGTTGAAAAATGAAGTTTTGGTGTGCGTGAAGTTTTGGATCATATGCAACTAGCTCATCGGCAACAACCACAAAAACACTGTAGCCCAGCTGAATCATTAATTCGAAGCACCTCTCTCTATTCTCATTATCCCAAAGTTCGGTGTAAATCAATGGTTTGTTCTTCTCTATAGTCTTTATTGCACCATTGAGAGCAAAAAACTCAAAGTTCTCAACATCCATTTTGATACCTTGTACTTTTCTTCCCCCCACAATTGTATCAATTTCAACCATTTTTACTTCGAATTCTTCCCCTTCATTCCAATCATCAATTGTATGGTGCTTAATATGACTTAAACCTTGCATTTTTACACCTTTATTGGTGGGAAGAATCATTGTAACTTTTCCTGAATTATCACCTACAGCTACTCGATTTAGTTGAACATTGGAAAGGTTTTGCTTGGAGACAATTTTCCTTAATATAGCATAATTGTAAGGTATGGGTTCAATTGCTATAACCTCTGAATTTGGCAATGATCTACTTAAGTGAAAAGTCATGATCCCAATATTTGCCCCGATATCAAGAACATCTCCATTTCCATCTTTCAAAAGAGAAAGAAATTTAAAAAAGTCTCTTTCTTTTGGATCACTTTTTAGAAATCTAATCTTGAACATGGCAAACACGTACAAGTATCTCTGAAAACCAAGTAATGACTGCAGAATATATTTGGAAGTATTCTTCATTAATACTAAAAGTCGACAAAGATAATAAGATAATCCTGCACAATTCAATACCACTTGTTATCTTGTAACCATTAACCCAAGAAGATGAACATAAGAAACACCGCTGCTTGGCTGATTGTTATCACTTTAGCCATTCTACTTTTAAATGTTGCCCAATCTATCCTTATCCCTTTTGTCATTGCGCTATTAATCTGGTTCGTTATCAAAAAGCTGAGAAATTTATTGGATAGAATAAAATTGGTGAAATCAAGAATCCCTTCTTTCGTTAAAACTATTATTTCATCCTTAGCCATTTTCTATTTTATCCTTTTTGTTATTCAAATTTTAACAGTTGAAATTCAAGGTCTAACAAAATCTTACGCAACTTATTCAGCAAATGTCGAATCTGTAGCGATCAAACTAAATGAGCTACTGAAAATCGATATTCGCGAGGAATTAATTAATGCGGTCAACGACTTCGACTTTACAATTCTTTTACAATCCCTTTTTAATTCATTATCAGATACTCTGAGTAACATGGTCATGATAATTTTCTATGTGACCTTCATGATCGTTGAAGAAGGATTATTTCTTCATAAATTGAAAAAAATGTTCGCAAATCAAGAACGTTTTCGTTCTGCATTGGATACCATTGAGAAGGTTGACAAATCAATGTCGCGGTACATTAGTTTAAAATCTCTTGTCAATATTCTATCGGCCGGTGTCAGTTTTATCATTCTTACGTTCGTTGGCATTGAAACCCCAATTTTTTGGGCGTTCCTCATTTTTCTCTTTAATTTTATTCCTTCTATTGGACCAATAATAGGAACCTTAATCCCGACATTCTTCGCCTTACTTCAATTTGGTGAGTTTGTGCCTTCAATGGTCATTTTCTTTGGTGTAGGAACTGCCGTGATGCTAATTGGAAGTCTTGTAGAGCCAAAGCTTATGGGAAACACGCTCAATATCAGTCCGCTAGTTGCAATTCTGGCTCTCGCTGTGTGGGGAACACTCTGGGGTATTACGGGTATGTTGTTGAGTGTTCCAATTACTGTTGCGTTAATTATTTTGCTCTCACAATTCAAAAGTACACGCTCAATTGCTATACTTCTATCTGAGAAGGGAAGAGTTTAAATTATTTCAATCCGAAGTTCTCTTCAGCTAGGTTTGCAACATAACCACCAATAGCCAAGGCTGAAGTTGCAGCAGGTGATGGCGCATTTAGCACGTGGATAGCATTATTATGAAATTCGATTCGGAAATCATCTCTTGTATCTCCATCTTCACTCAAAAGGAGTGCTCGAACACCTGATCTTCCTTGTTTAATGTCTTCCATTGTCAAGGAGGGAATCATTCGTTGTAAAGTTTTCAGGAATAATCGCTTAGAAAAAGCTCTTCGGTATTCATTAATTCCAAAACTCATGTTATTAAAGAAGAGCTTCCATGTTCCAGCGTAAGTTAATGCATCTAGAGTATCTCTCGCATTGAAATCTGTCTTTCCATAACCCTCTCGCTTGAATGTAAATACTGCGTTAGGCCCACATTCTATCTCACCATTTGTCATTCGTGTGAAGTGAACACCAAGGAACGGGAAGTCAGGGTTTGGGACTGGATATATGAGGTTCTTTACTTTGTGTTTCGCTTCATCCGTTAGCTCGTAATAGTCACCGCGGAATCCAACTACTTTTTCCTTCAGTTTAACCCCATCCTTCCTCGCCAATCTATCCGCTTGAAGACCTCCACAGTATACGACGTGATTCGCCTTAATGATTCCCTTCGGTGTTATCAATTTGGTAACTTCTTCACCTTTCTCAATACCAGTTACCTCATGCTTCATGAACAGCTTACTTTCAGATTGCATTCCCAATCCAACTTCTACCATTCTTTCCGTAGCTCCTCTAAAATCAATAATTCCTGTAACAGGAACCCAAATTCCTCCGATACTCTTAACATGCGGTTCGTATTCTTTCACTTGATCTGCATTGATCATCTCAATACCTTCGATCTCATTCTCTTGACCTGTTTTGAAAATTCGCTCCATGTGAGGTAATTCCTTCTCATCTGTAGCCACAACAACCTTGCCGCATACATCGTGATCTACCTTGTATTTCTTTGCAAATTCAACAAGTTCAAGTCTTCCCTTCTTGCAGTTTTGTGCTTTAAGTGATCCAGGTTTGTAATACAACCCAGAGTGAATTACTCCAGAATTATGCCCGGTTTGGTGATCAGCAAGTAAATCCTCCTTCTCGATTAGAGCGATCTTAAGATTTGGATTGCGTTCTTGGATCTTGTAAAACGTTGCCGCTCCAACTATACCACCCCCAACTATTGCAATATCATAAACCATAAAGCGAAATTTTTCACAAAAATAATCAGAATTATAGAGTCATCCAGCATCTTTTAAATCCGATCGAGGAATACTACCTTTATACGAACATGACACCAACACGGATTAAAATCATATTGGCTTGGATAGCAATTACATTGGGAATTGCTGTGATGAACTTTACGAGTAGTGAACAGCGCTCACTTGGAATTGCATTGATCGCCATCGGAGGTCTCTTGTTTATTTTAAATTTAACCCGATTAAAAAATCAAAAATGAAATTGAATACTTTCCTTACCCTACTCATTCCGACAGGAATTTTATTCTTGGTTGCCTGTTCAAACGATACACAAATGGAAAGTGATTCCTTGCAGGAAGAGCAACCTGCCAACCTTCAAAAATATATCGAACAAGGAAGAAGCATCAGTCGAAAAATGCAAGGGATTCTATTGTCCAATGTGAGCAGCGCAATACAAAACGGAGGTCCAGCACATGCAATTGCCTTTTGTAATACGCGAGCAATCCCTTTAACAGATTCTCTTTCTGAGCTTGAAGGTGTAAAGATCTCACGCATCAGTGATAAAAATCGTAATCCAAATAATGTCGCAAGTTCTGATGAGCTTGAACTGATAAATCAATTCAAAACAAATAATGCAAAAGACACAGTTCTGAGCTGGGACAATAACGAGAATTATGTCTACTACAGCACTATTAAAACAGGTATGCCTGCTTGCATGAAATGTCACGGCTCAGTGGGTTCTGATATCAGGCCTGAAACACTTAATGCCTTAGATTCCCTTTATCCTGAAGACAAAGCAAAAAATCACGCGTTAGGCGATTTCCGTGGTTTGTGGAAAATTGAATTCACACAATAAGTGTAGCTTTGAACGCAATGAGCAGTAAAAAGAAGATCTTTTTTCACGTCGGAACAGGTAAAACCGGAACGACTTTCCTTCAGTACAGAGCTTTCCCAAAGTTCAAGGGTGTGCATTACATACAACGCACAAGCTATCGAAAGGCACCTGAAATTATTGCCGCTACTGATGCAGATACGATCTTCATTTCATGGGAGATGGACCAGCAACTGGACCACGAAACAAAACTTTTTGGAGAACAGTTTCCGGATACCCAGCCGATCATCGTTTTTAGAAGACATGATTCTTACCTTGCCTCTCAGTACCGAAGGTTTGTCAAAAACGGATTTAAAGGAGAAGTAAATGGATTCTATGACCTTGATGAGGACAGTGGTTTTTTCAAGCATTCAGATTTTCACTACCAGTCTATGCTTGATATTCTGCGCAAGAACTTCTCAAAGGAACCAATCGTATTGCTCTACGACGACTTGAAAAAAGATCCTAATAAGTTCATAACCTATTTCGCTGAAACTGTCGATGCTACTATTGATCTCGACACAATCGACTTTTCGAAGAAGCACACTTCATACAATGAGAAGCAATTGAAGGTTATAAAAAGTATGGGCAAATATGTCAACCTCAAAAAACGTCGAGTTTTTGAGAACGGCTTATTTCATGTGCTTTGGAAAATCTACTTCGGTGCAATACGTTACTCCATTCTACACGGAGCCAAACTAATTCCAAACGGAATGATTTCAAAAGAATCTTTGATCGACCCAACCTATTTGGCTCGCATCAAAGAACACTTCTCCGATGACTGGGAAGCGATTAAAAAAGTAGCAGAAAAAATCTGAGCTATTTGTTCCTTACGTAAATCAATTTGAAACGCCCTCCGCCTTGCTTATCACGTTGCTCAATTTCAAAAACACCGATTGAGCTAAACAATGGAGTCAGCTTTTCAAATCCAAAATTTCGTGAATCAAAATTGGGCTGTTTTTTCAAAATGATAGAACCAACATCACCCATAAATGCCCATCCGTCCTCATCTGCGGCATCGGAAACTGAGTTTTGAAGTAATCGAATAACTTTCGGGGTGATTTTATCATAACTTGGCTTCCGTCTTTGTCCTTGTTCGTTGGGTTCTTCTTTTTGTAAGATCTCCAGGTAAATGAATTTATCGCATGCAACGATAAATGGATCTGGAGTTTTCTTCTCTCCTATACCATAGACCTGCATTCCCGCCTCTCTTAACCTTGTAGCTAATTTTGTGAAATCACTGTCACTGGAAACAAGACAAAAACCATCCACCTTACCTGAATAAAGAATATCCATAGCATCGATGATCATTGCACTGTCTGTAGCATTTTTTCCCGTCGTGTAACTGTATTGCTGAATGGGATTAATTGCATTCTCAAGCAAAACATTCTTCCATTTTGTTAAATGGGGCTTTGTCCAGTCACCATAGATTCTTTTGATAGTTGGAGTTCCATATTTGGTGATCTCTTCCATCATTGCTTTGATGTATTTGGAGGGTATATTGTCGCCATCGATCAAGACAGCCAGTTTTATTTCTTTTATCATGTCCGATAAAATACAAAAATTAAATTCTGCAACGCATTCAATGCTCCTTATAATTTCAAATTCAATGAATTATTGATAATTTGGGGCAACAATTAAAAACTATGAAAATTATTTCCTCCCTACTCGCATTATTTATCGTACCAACTCTTTTTGGACAAAAGGAAAATCCAAATACATTGTTGCCTAGAGGTCTAAGTGATGCTGAATCCGGTTATATGGAATCGTATTTTAGTAATTATCAATTTGGTCAGCGTGGAATTGAAACTCCTCCGGGAGGTAATCTCAGATGCGCTGCAGAATGGGAAGAAGTACAAACCGTGGTCATTACTTGGACAGGCCAATTTAATTCCATTCAATCACAAATAGTTGATGCCGCTCAAGAAGAATGTCGTGTATTAATTACTTGCACAGATTCTAACAGTGTAAAGAATGCACTCAACAATTTTGGAGTTCCTGACCAAAATTTAGATTTTTTGGAAGTACCTTACAACAGTATTTGGATTCGTGATTATGCCGGAAATACAATGTATCGTAATGATGTAGATTCACTTTTTTTAGTCGACTGGATTTACAATCGACCAAGACCCAACGATGATATAATGCCAGAAGAGCATGCCGCTTGGCACAATATTCCGATCTACACAACAACACTAGCACCTGCAGATATGGTGAATACTGGCGGTAACTTTATGAGTGATGGATTAGGAACCGCCTTTGCATCTGAATTGATCATGGAGGAAAACGAAGCAGGTAATCCGTATTTTGTGACAGTTAAAAGTGAGCAAGATATAGACAACATCATGAGCGATTACATGGGGCTGGACCGCTACATTAAAATGACGGTTCTTCCCTATGATGATATTCATCATATCGACATGCACATGAAATTGCTTGATGAAGAAACCTTGCTTGTTAGCGAATATCCCACTGGAGTTGCTGACGGGCCTCAAATAGAAGCAAATCTTCAATATGTACTTTCTAACTTTAATTCAAGTTTTGGAACACCGTACAAGTTGATTCGTATAGCTTCGCCACCATCAACAAGCGGCCTTTACCCTGATAATGGAGGATACTATAGAACTTATGCAAACCAGGTCTTCATTAACAAGACAGTATTAGTCCCAACATATCGTGAAGAATATGATACGACCGCTTTACGTATCCTCCAGGAATCAATGCCTGGATATAATATTGTTGGAATTGATGTGGATAATGGAGGTCAAAACCTCATCTCACTGAGTGGAGCAATACACTGTATCACACATACCATTGGAGTTGATGATCCAATGTTAATCGTTCACCAAGCATTAGATGACACTTATGAAACGGTAATTCCATATCAAATAAGCGCAGATATCAAACATCGATCGGGAATCACCTCAGCGGTGTGTTTTTACAGTACAACACAAGGTGGTCCTTACAATGCTGTCCCAATGAGTTATTCAGGTTCAGGTGATACTTGGATTACTAATATTCCCGCACAATCGGCAGGAACTACAGTGTACTACTATATAGAGGGAACAGCTAATTCAGGCAAAATACAAGTCAGACCAATCGTTGCGCCCAACGGATATTGGAAATTTGAAGTACTTCAGTTCACGGATATAATAGAACTAGAAAGTAATGGAATAGAGTTGATGGATATTTTCCCCAATCCTGCATCAGCAATAACTTGTATTCCATTATCAACATTGTATGATATGAAGGGTTCAATAGAATTGATAGATATCACTGGGAAAGTATTAGAGACTATTTATGAAGGATTAATTCCTTCCGGTGAGTCAAAATACTTCTTCTATGCGTCAAAATTCAGTGCGGGGACTTATTTCATAAAGGTTAAAGCTGATGGATTCCAGTTACAACAAAAAGTAATGATTAGATAATTCAGAAAACTCCGTATTGAAAATTGTTGATGGTTTGTTTAGGGATTAAACCTTTTATCATTTTAATTGTCAATAGTTGAGTAAATGTGTAATCAATATCTTAACAAACTTGATGAATGCATTCAAATTTTTGCTAAAATATAGCAACTAGAGTTTATGAAAAATCTTTTTCTTGTCATACTAATTGGTATTTGTAATTCAACTTATGCACAAGACTCGGTTCTAGTCCGCGACTTTGAATCTTGGAATGGTATAATTCTGAAGAAATCATTTCTCGATAAAAAACTCGATTTACAGATAGTACAGCAATTTAGATT
Source organism: Crocinitomicaceae bacterium (assembly GCA_023254905.1). Lineage (GTDB taxonomy): Bacteria > Bacteroidota > Bacteroidia > Flavobacteriales_D > Crocinitomicaceae > UBA4466. The sequence continues at coordinate 12,274 of JALRKF010000116.1, forward strand.
AAATAGTAATTCATCAAGACTTAATAACTACTTCACGGAATTTGGTGCAGACTATGAATTTATCAAAGGATTTAAAGTTGGACTAGGCTACAGGTTCATACGAAATAATAGGAAGAGTGGATATAATAATGAACATAGATTCAATACTGACGTTTCGTACAAACATAAAATAGAAAGAATAACTTTTGGTTATCGATTTAGATACCAAAATAGAAATGATATCGGAGCAGCTAAAGATGATGAAAATCGAATTTCAAAATACCGATTGAGACTCAAATTAGACTACAACATTAAAAACTGGAAATTTGATCCTTACTTTACTACTGAGGTTTTCTATGCAACAGAAACCTCCCTTGTCAATTATGTGCCAACGATTACAGAAGTAGAAAATATCGCAGGATTTCAAAAGCTAAGATTCACACTCGGAACAAGCTATAAGATCAATGATTTGTTTGAATTAAATGGATTCTACAGAATCGAGCGTGACTTTAAAACATACTCTGCGGTATATTACACCCCTGGAACCTATCATATTGTTGGGTTTAACATTGAAATAAACTTATAATCATGAGAAAGCTTATTTACATCATTCCAATCCTAATATTAACACATACGAGCTGTGAAAAATATGCTCCTATCAATTCAGGCTTAGGACAAGAAGATTGGACTGCAGAATCCCATGGACCAAATGCCTCTCCTGATTATCAGACTGTGTTCGATCAGAATAAAGTTCATCGATTGGATATTGTTATCGAACCAGAATATTGGGAAGTAATGCAATCAGATCTTGCATCACTTATGTCTACCAACGGATTCACTGATGAAAGTCCAATATATGTTCCTTGTCAGATGTTCTATAACGAGAAGAAATGGTGTGATGTTGGAATCCGTTACAAAGGTAATTCCAGTTTAAAAAATGCCTTTTCCCAAGGAATTGGAAAGCTCCCATTGCGGATAGAAATGGATCACTTTGAAAATGAAAACCCAAATATTAGTGGACAAACTTTCTATGGGTTTAGACAGCTATCTTTGAGCTCAAATTTTAAGGATGGCTCTTTTATGCACGAAAAGGTGGCTCCGGATCTTTTCAGAGAATTTGGCATTCCTGCAGCACAAACTGCTTTTTACAGAATATATGTAGATCACGGAGACGGACCGATCTATTTCGGCTTATACACGATGGTAGAAGTAGTTTTTGACTCACCAATGCTAAATACACAACTTGGAGGAAATAATGGAAACTGTTACAAGCCTGATTTCCTCGGTGCTCGATTAAATGATCCTACAGCAATAGACGCGACATACTTTCCAAATAAAACAAATGCAGGATCTGATCGGAGTGATATTGAAGAATTGATAACTAGAATCATCTCTGATACGAGATTAAATGACCCAACAGAATGGCGTTCTCAACTCGAAGAAGTTATTGACATGGATCTGTACTTAAAATATCTGGCAGCAAATACTACAATAAAGAACTGGGATACTTATGGACGTATGACACATAATTACTACTTGTATAACAATCCGATAACCAATAAATTCAACTGGATCCCATGGGATAATAATGAAGCGTTCTCAGATGGGCCTGGTGGAGGTGGACCGGGAGGTCCAGGTGGAGGTGGGCCTGGAGGTCCTGGCGGAGGAGGTGATATGTCACCGCTGGAATTCGACTTCTCTAATATTGAAACTATGCCCTTAAGTTCAACTGGGGATGTAGCGTGGCCGATGATCTCTTATGTCTATGCAGATCCCATTTATAAGTTAAAATATGATACCTACATTGATGAATTTATTTCCACGGTTTTCACTGTAAATAATGTGAATACTAAATTCAATTCGTTTCACAACATGATACAACCATATGTAACTGGTAATGAAGGCGAAATCCCAGGCTATACCCATCTTATATCTGCTTCAGAGTTTGATCAAGCTTTAACAACACTAACCTTATATGTTTCAACTCGTATCCAGGAAGCAGATGCTTACACTCCATAATGTCTATTGCATCGTATTAATGCTTACTATTTGAACCGATGCAAATAAGACAGATAAAACAAGAAGATAACGCAGAGCTTGCAGGAGTTATTCGAAATATTCTTGAAGAACACGGTGTCGCACGACCTGGAACTGTTTACACAGACCCTACGACAGACGCACTTTTCGAGCTGTTTCAAGAGCAGGGATCCATGTACTTCGTAGCCATGGATGGAGACAAAATAGTTGGAGGTTGTGGAATTTACCCGACCTCAGGGTTACCAGAGGGGATGTCTGAACTTGTAAAACTTTATCTTCATCAAGAGCATCGAGGTAAAGGGATTGGTAAGAAACTTATGCAAGAATCGATTGATTTTGCGAAGAATTACGGATATGATTCACTTTATCTTGAGACTTTAGATGAGCTCTCGGATGCAATTCAATTGTATTATAAACTAGGATTTAAAATGATCGAAGGGGCACTAGGTAATACTGGCCATTTCGCATGTAATATAAGAATGGTCAAAAAGCTCTTTTGAAACAATGAACACCTCACCTCCTAAAGGTATATCCTTCTAATTTTGGCCTCAATACGGAAACCGCTGATGTAAATATTTTTCAATGTAATTGAATATTCGATAAAGGACATAGCATAATAGCTCGAGTAAAGTTTGCTAGGCCATTCGTTATTAAATTAAACACTATTGGGAAATTAAGTAGTGAGAGTAATCGGCGCATGACAACCGAACTATTTTTTTAAAAAAATTCCAGTTTATTTTATTCAATATCTTTTTTTAATACATTCGCACCCCAAAAGTTAAAAAAGTCTTGAAGGAACTAAAAATAATAGGAAGGTTGGAGCACGTTGATTTCCCGGAGCTAGGAATCAACGGATTCAATGCCAAAATTGATACTGGAGCATATACTTCAAGTTTACATTGTTCTGAAATATTAGTTGAAAAGGACAAGGTAAAATTCATTGTTCTGGACGATGAACATCCTTCATTTGAAGGTAAATGGTTTTGCCTACCAATTGAAAAATATACTGTTGTTAAAAGTTCTAATGGTTACAAAGAAGAACGAGTTGTTGTGAAAACTACAATACTTCTCCTTGGTGAAGAATTTGATGTTTTCTTAACGCTAACCAATCGAAAAGACATGAAATACCCAGTACTTTTGGGACGCAAGTTTTTAAAAGATAAATACATTGTGAATGTTAGTTTAAAACATCAATAATTCTCGATCGAATGAAGATTGTTATCCTTTCCAGAAATCCGAATTTATATTCTACAAGACGCCTTAAAGAGGCTGGCGAAAAACGCGGGCACGAAATGCTCATTGTTGACCATACAAAGTGTGATATCTATATTGAGAGGAAGAAACCTACCATATTCTACAGGGGAAAAGAATTGAAAGATATAGATGCCGTCATTCCAAGAATTGGTGCATCTGTTACGTTTTATGGAACAGCAGTGGTTCGTCAGTTTGAAATGATGAAAATTTTTACAGCGATAGAATCTCAAGCACTTGTTCGATCTCGTGACAAGTTAAGAAGCTTACAAATTTTATCTCGAGCTGGACTTGGCTTGCCAAAAACTGCTTTTATCAACTACTCAAAAAACCCGAGTAGAATCATCGATCAAGTGGGCGGTGCGCCGGTGGTTATTAAACTATTAGAGGGCACGCAAGGTGTTGGCGTGGTATTGGCAGAAACGCGCTCAGCAGCAGAGTCAGTTCTCGAAGCATTTCAGGGTATCAAAGCGCGTGTAATCGTCCAAGAATTCATAAAAGAGGCGGGCGGTGCGGATGTAAGAGCATTTGTTGTAGATGGTGTTGTCGTTGGAGCAATGAAACGTCAAGCGCAAGAGGGCGAATTCAGATCAAATCTACACAGAGGAGGAACTGCAGAATTAATCGAGCTGACAGAAGAAGAAGAAAATACCGCTTTGAAAGCTGCACGTGCAATGAAACTAGGTATAGCTGGAGTTGACCTCCTTCAATCTGAATCGGGACCTCTAATAATGGAAGTCAACTCTTCTCCAGGACTAGAGGGGATTGAACATGCAACAGGTAAGGATATCGCTAAAGCAATCATACGATACGTAGAAAGAAACGTAGACTAGAAACGTAGAATAAACTTTAAGTTAAATCTCCTCTGCGTCAAATAATTAGGAATGGAATAATACCTTCCTTGTACGTCCTGAACCCACTGTTTAGAGAGAACATTATTGATTCCAAGAAGGTTGAAAACCTCAAAAGACAATATTGCATCACTGAAATTTTTATTCCAGAAATTCTGCTTTTTCTGTTCTTTGTAGAAGAAGTCATAGGAGAATCCTATATCTACACGAAAGTAGGATTTAATGCGTAAGGTATCCTTGTAGCGATCGAAATCAGGCGGACCATATGGTAGACTTGAACCATAGTATAATCCCATCTGAACTGAGAAACTTTCGAATGTAGGCATACGATCCTGAACCAATGCACTTACCGTTAGCAACTGATCTGTTGGTCGCGGAATGTATCCAGGTTCAACTCTCGCGCTGTCTACAACGACTTGATCATCACTGTATCCAAAGATAATCTTCTCCCCTGCGGCATTATAATAATCATAATAGAAATCGTTCAAAATATCCTCCTTTGTAGAAAGTAATCCTACTTTGAAAAAAGATTGGATTCCCTCTATAAATTCTCCATTGAGAATGACATCTAATCCATAGGCGTAGGCTTTAGCATCATTATTTGCGAAGTAACGAGTACGGACATTTTCCACCTCGTATGGATTCACATCCCACATATATTTATAGAAAGCTTCTGCTGTTAGCTTAAACGGCGCCTCTCTGTTCCACATCGTAAAATAATAATCTGTTCCTAGTACAGCATGATAAGATTTTTGAGCTCTAACATCTAGATTTAGTGCACCTTGTAAACTTCTGAATTGTCTGTAAAAAGGTGGTTGATAATAAAGACCTGTGGAAAATCTGTAATTCAACTCGCGCCGTCTTAACTCTCCATTTTGTACCATATACGCTCGTGGATAATATTTTATTGTCAATCTAGGAGTAACAAAAGGTTCATTATTTGCTGTTGTATAACCTCCTCTCACTCCGAGACTCATCAACCATTTTGAAGGTGACTCCCGAATTGTATCAGAATAACTTTTTGTATCAATTTTGCCATTTTTATTTCTATATCTTTTTTCGGCTGTTACAAATCGAGTATAGTTCAGGGCAATGGACAGCGGAAATTAGTTCAGGTGTCTACCACGGCCCAGATGGTGGAAAGAATCCTAATGTATTCGAATGTATGCCCATACCTGGAGAAGGGCCATCCTTACTTGGCAAAATAGGTGAGGGTGTTCCTTTCAAAGTAGGGCAGCAATATTTAATAACCCTGGTTGGACAGTGGAGAAAAAAAATGACAATGAAAGCACTGATCATAT
>JALRKF010000103.1 GCA_023254905.1 Crocinitomicaceae bacterium
CTCCACCGTACAAGTTTGTCAATCCACCTGTAGCCGAGAATGTAATCTCACAGAGGGAATTGTCGTATAGCGAGAATGGAACGATTGGCTGAAGAAATACAACCTGAACCTGATTGTCTAGTGTAGAGGATGGACAAGTAAAGTCTCCCCAAGTAACCGGCTCATCCGCAGCTGAGGAAACGTAGTATACTGTATTAAATAATGGATTACCAAATGAACCCGAACCATCTGTATCATTAATGAAAACACCACTCAATCCTTGCACGGTATCAAGGTATGTGAATCCTGAACCAGTTACCGGATCTGGAATTGGAGTTGTTGAGTGCATAACGAAACCTGGTGTCAAACACGAAGGAATATCTAATGTTGGATCTCCATTTCCATCCAATAGATTCCCTGGAACAATTGCATCACCAAAACATACAAAAGCAGTATCCGAACTATTCAGATCGATAATTGTCGCATTAGCGAGCTCCACATACGTATCGCCGCTATAACTTTCAATTTCTCGAATATATTCTATTATGTATTGTCCTTCGTCACCAGGATATCCACCATCCAATTGGATAGCGTACATTGTTCCAGGAGTCAAGCAGCAAAGTGATTCTTGAGTTCCTTCAAACGGAGCTGAACCTGATAAAACCGATGTAATAATAGGTGTAGTTTGAGTTCCATCCTCAGTAAAGGTTGCAGGATTTAACCCACCGTAACAGTCAGTTCCATTCAATAACTCGTAGACCGCATACCTTAATGTATCCATTCCAATATATGCTCTGAGATTCATTTCTATTGCACCAGAAGGTGGCACAATAAAATAATGCCATACAGTTTGGTCGGCCCTAAGAGTAGGGTCAGAATTTGCAGGAGGTTCACCTGCGAGATATTCTGTGCAGCCGAACTCATTATTTCCCGCAACCGCCTGGAATTGAGGATTTGTTCCAGCAGGCACAACAGGTATTTCATATAATGGATCGAGCATTGTTAAGCAGAGAATATCATTTCCTGGTGGGTTTGGTGTAGGATCAGCTACACTTGGGTCATGGACCCATCCATATGTCGTTTGCGGAGATAAAGGTGTAATCAAGTCCGAAGGATCGATCATACCATAATAATTGTAACCTGGCTCCAAACATGCGGCAGTTATCACTGCACTTGGTGCACTAGTTAATAAATTATTTGCATCTCCACTAGCGGCATCCATGAATTCTAGATTTGCACAAGAGTAATCTGTCGGAATTCCTGGTGCAAATCTTTTATCAAAGCCAAAAAGTGCGTTATTCTCTCCATAAACAGCATCATCATAATCGGCTTCAAATACAATTCTTCCTGAGTTTGGTGACGTAAAATTAAACCAAACACTCTCGTTCATAGTGTTGTTATTGAATCCGGGATGATCATAATCATAAGCATGATAATTCTCTGGATCATTATTAGTATGAGGCGTACCCGTTTCTCCTGCATCGTTCCCACCATCAAAAGCACATCCAAAACCAAGAGTTACGGACGGTCCATCACCATTTTCATTCGAAATGAATGTATTTCCAATTAGTATGTTAGATGAAGTACATGGAATATCATCAAAAGAAGCTGAACTGCCTCCGAGATCATTTACTCGAACTTGTATCAAACCACTCTCTGAAGGACCATCAGAAGTTACTTGCACATAATACGTTTGTCCCGCAATTAGTTTTGTGTATGATATTAGTGGGATTGGGTCGCAACTATCAAAACTGAGTTCAGCTTCTGGATCGAGCCCTAATGCATCTATTCCATCTGAAAATTCAATATGCGATAAATATTCAAACTTATCCTTTATCAAAGTACCGGTAATTGGTTGCACACCATTACCACAGGCATTTCCATCTGCCGCATGGTACAACTGAAAATAAGTTCCTATCTCGGTTCCTGCTAAATCTGTCGTGATCTCTACAGAACCACTTGCGGGAGCTGTAAATTTTATCCAAGCAGAAGCATTGTTACCAGCAACATCCCCACCTCTTGGTTCGTTTGGCTCCAAAGAATTAATGGTACAATATGCAAAATTGTAGGTTGTATTCAATACAATATTTGAGGCATCGCAGACATTATCTGCCATGACTAAAATACCAGCCAGGTCCGTTCTAATAACCTCAAAAGTAATAACATAATTTTGTGTCCCACATCCTGAACTACCAGATGCATTAAAAGTAACATTACCCGTTGATCCGGCCCCTCCAGGAACTGGAATAGAAACACTCTGTACGCCAGTTCTTACCTGTGAGAAGGCTCCTGTGAGGTCCCAATTAAATATTAAATCATCATTTTCATAACCCTGCCATTCTATATTTATTTGAGTTGGAACATCGTTTGTACAATAATAATCATGGTCAAAGAATATGCTTCCTGGATTCAACGTCCAGGGACCATTGTTGTTATTCTGGAAAGAGAAATTGAAATCTCCTGTTAAACCAAAAGCTGCAGGATTATTGTTCGAATATCCAACTGTGTTATCTGTGGCAGCATATTCAAATGCAAAATCTGAGTTTCCCGAGAGAAACCCATCACAATCTACAGAATTTTGAACTTGAACACTTACAACCCGAACTTGAATATTAGCCTGACCTAGAGACAGATTTACAAACAAGACACAGATAGCCGATAAAGCAAAAGCTTTGTATAGTTTAAGCATAAGTAGTAGAATTTAGAATGTGTAAGGTACAATTATTTCATCACCAAAGCAACCGGATTTTCCATGAGCTTTTTGAAGGATTGAAGGAATGCTGATCCTTTCGCTCCATCTACCACTCTGTGATCACATGATAATGTCACTTTCATGACATTTCCGGGAACGACAACTCCATTTTTCACAACAGGAACAGCCTTGATTCCACCTATAGCCAAAATACAACTATCAGGTGGGTTTACAATAGCTGTAAACTCCTCAATACCGAACATTCCTAGGTTAGAGATAGTGAATGTATTGCCTTCCCAATCCTGAGGCTGTAATTTTTTATCTTTTGCCTTTTGTGCATATGTTCGAACTTCCTGACTAATTTCATCTAACTGTTTCCCATCGGCGAAGCGAACTACTGGAACTAATAAACCTTCGTCTACTGCAACGGCTACTCCAATATGTACATGATCATTTTGACGAATTACATCACCCAACCAAGCACTATTTACCGCAGGATTATCTCTTAATGCTAAAGCACATGCTTTGATTACCATATCGTTGAAGGAAACTTTATATTCTTCCATTTCATTGATGGAACTTCTAAGCGCGATCGCATTGTCCATATCTATGTCCAACGTAAGATAAAAATGAGGTGCGGTAAACTTACTTTCTGCAAGACGTTTCGCAATTGTCTTTCGCATTTGCGAAACTGGCGTATCTGTGTATGATTCTGTTCCGACAAATGCCCTTTTCTTTGCTCCCCCACCCACGTAAGGTGAATAATGATCGATATCTTTTTTAACAATTCTTCCACCTTCACCCGTTCCAATGACATTTGAGAGGTCGATGCCTTTTTCATTCGCCATTTTCCGCGCGAGTGGAGAAGCAGATATCTTTCCGTTAGATTCAGCAATTGGAGCACTAGCTGGAGCTGGTACTACTGTCGTTTCAGCAGCTGGAGCCGGAACTGACGCAGGAGCTGGTGCTATTTTTACTTCTTTCACTGGTTCAGGTGTCACTTCACTATCTTCTTGTACAGAAGGCGTCTCTGCACTCGCAAGAATTTCCTTGACATCTTCCCCTTTTTCTCCAATTATAGCCAAAATAGCATTTACAGGTGCCGTTTGTCCTTTATCTACACCGATATGTAAAAGAACACCGTCATAAAATGACTCAAACTCCATCGTTGCTTTGTCCGTCTCAATCTCTGCAAGCAACTCTCCTGATGAAACCTCTTCACCCTCTTTCTTGTGCCATTCTGCTACAACCCCCTCGGTCATAGTATCACTCAATTTTGGCATGTAAACAATTTCCGCCATTACTGCTCTTCTTATTTAATTCTAATATTCTTTAATGTATGGATATCCTTCCTCCTTATAAACATCCTCGTATAGCTCCTTAGGTTCTGGATAAGGAGAGTTTTCAGCAAATTCAACAGACTCTTTCACCTCATTTTTCACCCAATCTTGAATCTCCTGGATCTTCTTCTCTGTCAACCACTTATTCTCCAAGATAACCGTTTCACAATGTTCGATTGGGTCTTTGTCCATCCATTCACTTACCTCTTCTTTTGTTCTGTATTTCTGTGGGTCTGACATGGAATGTCCTTTGTACCGATAAGTACGAATATCCAACAATGTTGGGCCATCACCCTTTCGTGCTCTGTTACCTGCCTCCTCTATTGCTTCGTGTACCGACTCAGGAGACATTCCGTTTACTATCATTGACGGCATCTCGTAAGATAAACCGATCTTTGATAGGTCCGTTACATTCGTTGTTCGCTCAACGGAAGTACCCATTGCATAGTTGTTGTTCTCGATAATAAATATAACAGGAAGCTTCCAGTTCATCGCCATGTTGAATGTCTCGTGTAGAGCACCTTGTCTTACTGCACCATCTCCCATGGAGACAAAGCATACATTGCCTGTATTGTTATATTTCTCAGCAAACGCAACACCAGCACCCATAGGTATTTGAGCGCCAACGATTCCATGTCCACCCATAAAGTTGACATCTTTATCAAAGAAGTGCATGGACCCACCTTTACCTTTGGAACAACCCGTTGATCTACCGTAAAGTTCTGCCATTAAAACACGAGGATCTGTACCCAAAGCTATAGGATGACCATGATCTCTGTAGGCAGTCATGTGTTTATCACCCTTCTCGCAAGCACTCGCAGTTCCTGCAGCAATGGCCTCTTGACCAATATATAGGTGACAAAATCCACCAAACTTTTGTTGAATATACAATTGACCTGCTTTTTCCTCAAACTTCCTGATCAAAAGCATATCAGTATACCACTTAATATATGTTTCTTTTGAAAATTTCGGCTTCAACTTTGCCGCAGACTTCCTGGTAGATTTCGTCGGATTATTTCCTTCTTTTACTGCCATTTTTTGAACTTTAAATATCCGGACAAATATAAAAAAACTTTACGTTGAGCAATAGCATAATTTCACCCTTCAATCATTCTTATTGTATTTTTTACAATAATTAACTCTGGGCAGCATCCCTACTCTGCCCCGAATGCTAGTGGCAACAGGGACTTTGCGTTATTGAAAACCACCACGCTATTATTTTGACTTACGAGGATCACTCGAATATTTTTGCCTTGACGACTTTCGGTCTCCATCATTACTTGTCGGCAACCTCCGCAAGGAGATAATAATTTATCTTGAGGCAATAAATCTCCGCTTGCAACGACGCATAATGTACTAACAGATAGATCAGGATAATTTGCACCTGCATAAAATAAAGCCACACGCTCAGCACAAAGCCCGGAAGGGAAAGCAACATTCTCCTGATTGCTTCCGTTGATTATATGTTTGTTTGATAATCGCAGGGAAGTACCTACTTTAAAATTACTGTAAGGGGCATATGCTGAATCCATTACATGTAATGCTCTATTGACCAACTCCTGATCATCTTCCGACAACTCTTTCCAAGATTCAAAATACTCGTATGATAAAGTCAATTCTTTTCTCATCCTGTTACTATTTCATAACGAATATAAGCATAACGAACGACTGAAAACAAATATGGTTTTGTCCATCGAATTAAACCTTGTAAATTTGCATTCGAATGAATCATAATAGAAAAGTCGCATTTTATACTTTGGGCTGTAAGCTCAACTTCTCAGAGTCTTCCACAATTGGAAGGATGATGATGGATGCGGGCTACGCAAAGGTGGACTTTGACGATTCTCCAGATATATTCGTTATCAATACATGCTCTGTGACTGAAAATGCGGATAAGAAATGTAAACAGCTGGTCAAAAGAGCGATGAAGATAAACCCGAAGGGATTTGTTATAATAATTGGCTGCTACGCTCAATTAAAACCCCAAGAAATTGCTGACATTACTGGTGTTGATTTAGTACTTGGAGCAAATGAAAAATTCAACATCGTTGAACATCTCGATAATATCGAGAAAAGAGAGATAGCTCGAGTAAAAAATGAAAATATCAGGGAAACAAAAGATTTCATTCCAGCGTACTCTTTTGGCGATAGAACGAGGTCATTCTTAAAAATTCAAGATGGATGTGACTATTTCTGTACATTCTGTACGATTCCATTGGCTCGCGGAAAAAGTAGAAATGCTTCAATCGCCGAGACTATTCAAAAGGCAGAAGAAATAGGAAATACTGAGATAAAAGAGGTTGTTCTCACTGGCGTGAATATCGGAGATTTTGGGCAAGGCGGAACCGAGAACTTTTTCATGTTAGTCAAGGCACTAGATAAAGTAAATGGTATTGATCGCTTCAGAATTAGTTCTATTGAACCCAACCTATTGGGTAACGAAATTATTAATTATTGTTTAACGAAATCTGAGAAGTTTGCTCCACATTTCCATATTCCCCTTCAATCTGGAAATGATCGTCTTCTAAAAGCAATGAGAAGAAAATACGACAGAACTTTATTTGCAGAGCGAATCGAAAAAATAAATCAAATAAATCCATATACATGTATCGGTGTTGATGTTATTGTAGGATTTCCGGGTGAAACGGAAGATGATTTCTTGGACACAGTTAAATTCCTAAATAATCTAGATATTTCTTATTTGCATGTTTTCACGTATTCCGAAAGAGCAAAAACGACAGCGATCAAATTAGGTGATCCTGTTCCTTTATTTGTTCGAAAACAGCGAAGTCGTCAATTACATATTTTATCAGAAAAAAAGAAACGTTCTTTTTATGAAAAAAATATTGGGCAAATTGGCCTAGTGTTATTGGAAGGCGATAATCATGATGGATTCATGCATGGATTTACCGAAAATTATATCAAAGTAAAAATACCTTTTGACGCGTCTTTGATCAACTCTTTTGTTCATGTACAGCATGATAGTATAGGCTCAGAGGGTATTATGAATGTAACCCTTCTGGAGAAAGTTGCTATGGCTTGATACCTTTGGTCATCTCTCTCTTACCTGGAGGACCAGGTAACTTAACAACTGTAAAACCGACTGATTTTAGATCACGCCTGAACTGACCCTGGGCACAATATGTTGTCAAAACTCCATTTTTACGAAGCATTTCGATCATTTTTTTTAAGATATCGGGTTTCCAAAGATGCGCCTGTGTTCTAGGACCAAATGCATCGAAGAAGATAACATCGAAAACGCCTTTTTCCTCTCTAAAATCTTCAATTTTCTGCCTTACCTTTCGAAACGTAAATAGTTCGGAAAAAATTACCTCACGCTCCCACTCGGCCTCATGCATTTTAGTGAAAATAACATTTTCGTTTACGGTGAGTAAATTAGAATAATTCAAAACATTAAGCATTTCTATTGACACTGGATAGGCCTCTATT
>JALRKF010000132.1 GCA_023254905.1 Crocinitomicaceae bacterium
CAGGAAGCACATTTTGTAAACCTTCCAAACAATCCATACATCTTGAATCCGGCAGCAGGAGGAATGTCCGACATTATTCAGATTGAATCGACTTCTCGCTTCCAGTGGCTTGGATATAACGGTGGGCCAAGATCTATCATGCTTACCGCGAATAGTCCAATGAAAATGGGTACGAGCGTAAAAGCGGTAGATGAATTCAATGTAACAGATGAAAAGTTTTTTAAGACGCCAAAAATTACAACCGGTAAAACAAAACATGTTGTAGGTGGTAAATTCATTAACGATGCGATTGGGCCATTTAGCAGAACATCGATCTACGGAACGTATGCCGTTCACATCCCACTTTCATCAAGTATGAATTTAGGAGCGGGACTTGGTGCAGGATTCACAAATTTTTCCATTAATGAAAGTCGTGTAGTTCTTTACGAAGAAAATGATTTCACCTATTCAAGCTTCTTGGGTAATTCAGCATCACAAGGTATCCTTGATGCGAATGCCGGATTAATGGTTTACAGCAAGCATTTCTATGCTGGACTTTCCATGTCTCAAGCACTGAACAACAACGTCATTTTTGACAATACATCAACGATGAGTAATTACAACAGACATTTATTCTTGATGGCAAAATACACTGCGGACATCAATGATGATTTTGCGATTGAGCCTATAGTAATTGGAAAGTTTGTTAAGAATAGTCCAATGGCATTTGATATTGGTGCGCGCGCTGTCATCAATCAGGCGAGTTGGATTGGGCTACAATACAGAACGAGTAATGTTATTCTTGCTCAAGTTGGTTCGAACTTGATCAAAAACCTATACATCGCTTACGCATACGAGCATTCTATTGGAAAAATTAGCCTCGCAGGTAATTCAACACACGAAATTCAACTTGGACTTTATTTAGGGAATAACAGAAACCTGAAGAAGGAGATCAAAGAGAAGAAGGTCGAGCACTAGTTATTTGGACAAGACCCAATAGATCAGTCCTACTCCAACAGAAACGGACAAAAGAATGTTTATCAGGGCCACAGTCACATGCCCTTGCTGGATGAGCGTTGCCGTTTCGTAACCGAAGGTACTGAACGTTGAAAAGCCTCCGCAAAATCCAACAATAAGTAACGGCTTGATCCACTCGGCCTGATCCGCTTTTGAAGAGATCACCACTGTAAAAACAGCAAGTAAAATACATGCTAATAAATTAGAGAGAAAGGTGCCTAACGGGAAAGACATCTCTGTCCAATTCTTTACCGCTGAACCAATTCCGTAACGCAATAAACTACCAAGGCCTCCTCCAATAAATATGTATAACGCTGTTATCATTTGCTAGGATAAAGCTGAGAAAGTTTTCTGATAAACGCAAAAACCACGACTCCAATAACACTACCGAAGAAACCACCTGCGATGACATCACTGGGGTAATGAACACCCAAATAAACTCTACTGTACGCCACTAAAAAACAAATCACAAAGAGCACCCATCCAATTCTCCTGTATGTACTTTTCAAATACAAAAACATGAACATGGAAAATGCAAAGAAGTTGCTGGCATGCGAAGAAATGAATCCATACATCCCACTCTTATACAACTCACCATTTTCATAAACATGATAGTGCAGCTGATCTGAAAGGATAAGGTTATGAGAGGGTCTGTATCGCTGAAACGTTTCTTTGAATAAGTGAACTGACAACTGATCTGCCAGTAAAAAACAAAGGACAGTTCCTAAAATCAAAAAAAGTGTTGTTTTGACACCAGCCCTTCTGTAAGTCATGAATATCAAAAGAAGTCCGAAAGGAATCCAAACGATCTTTCCGGAAACAACCCACATTAACTGATCAATAAAAGAGTTGTGTGCTCCGTTGATCAGCAATAATAAATCAGCATCTATTTTTTCAAGATAATCAAGCATCATTCAGTACTGACCAGATCTCATCCTTTAGCTCTGTTATCCCCTCCTGGGAAACCGCAGAGATAAATCTAAAATCCAATCCTTTTAGTTCAGCTCTCAACTCTGCTTTTAACTCATAATCGAGCATATCAGATTTTGACACAGCAACAATGCGGTCCTTGTGCATCATTTCCGGATTGTACTTTTTGAGCTCATTCAATAACACCTCATACTCTTTACGGATATCATCGCTGTCCGCAGGAATTAAAAACAGCAACAATGAATTTCGTTCGATGTGTCTTAGAAATCTTAACCCAAGTCCTTTTCCTTCATGCGCTCCTTCAATGATTCCCGGAATATCCGCCATAATGAAAGAACGGTGATCTCTGTATTTTACAATACCAAGATTCGGACGAATTGTAGTAAATGGATAATCAGCGATCTCTGGTTTAGCTGCAGAAACAACTGAAAGCAATGTGCTTTTTCCCGCGTTTGGAAAACCAACCAACCCAACATCTGCAAGGATCTTCAGTTCAAGGATCTTCCACCCCTCTCTTCCATCCTCTCCAGGTTGTGCGTATCTCGGTGTTTGATTCGTTGGAGATTTGAAATTATCATTTCCAAGTCCTCCTCTGCCTCCTTTTTGAAGGATCTTTTGCTCTCCATCTTCGGTGATCTCGCACAAAAAATCACCAGTTTCTCCGTCTCTGGCGACAGTTCCCAAAGGAACATCGATCACCTTATCCTCACCGTCTTTTCCTGTTTTAAGGTTACCAGACCCATCCCCACCATGTCCAGCTTTGATGTGTTTTTGGTATTTCAAATGGAGTAAGGTCCAAAGCTGCGTGTTTCCACGAATAATAACATGCCCACCACGACCTCCATCACCTCCATCAGGTCCACCTTTCGGAATATATTTTTCCCGTCTGAAATGTGTTGAACCCTTGCCTCCTTTACCTGAAGTGCAATGAATCTTTACATAATCAACAAAATTATCAGACGCCATATTTCAGACAATTTTATTTTAGATTTTTCACAGCTGCGAAGATGCGCTCAGTTATTTCATCGATGGTACCCATACCATCAATCATTACACACTTTTCTTGTGAAGAATAGTAATCTTTCACAGGTGCTGTTTCTTTCCTGTAAACGTCAATTCTGTTCTGGATAACCGCCGGATCTGCATCATCTGCTCTTCCACTAACTTTAGCACGCTCTGTCAATCTGTTTCGCAGCTCTATCTCGTCAACTTCCAATGAGATCATTGTAGAAATAGATTCTCCCATACCATTCATAAGATTGTCGAGTGCTTTTGCTTGCGCGTTAGTCCGTGGAAATCCATCAAAAATAAACCCTCTCGCACTTTCATTCTTTTGAACTTCTGCTTTCAACATATTAATTGTTACCTCATCTGGAACTAATTGACCTTTTTGAATGTAACTTTTCGCTAACTGACCTAGGTCAGTTTCATTTTTCATATTAAGGCGAAAAATATCACCTGTAGATAAGTGAACGAGACTAAACTCCGCAATTAATCTTTCTGACTGAGTTCCTTTTCCTGCCCCTGGTGGGCCAAATAATACAATATTCAACATATCAGTTTACTCCTTGATTTGATAGATAGCATCCAAATTTCTTCCTTTTTCGTCGTAGTCTAGCCCATACCCAACTACAAAAGCGTTAGGTATATTAAACCCAACCAGGTCAGGTTTATTAAGCCCTTGAAACGCGTCAGGCTTGAATAATAAAGTACATGACAAAATATTCGCAGGGTTTTGATCTTCAATGAGTTTAATGATTTTATCAATCGTTAATCCAGAATCAATTATATCCTCTAAAATAACAACCTGTTTACCCTCAAGATTTTTCCCAAGACCGATCAACTCATCTACATTACCTGTTGAAGAGGTTCCCCTGTAGGACTTCATTTTTACAAAAGAGATCTCGCAATCAAGGTTTATAGTCTTCATCAAATCACTGCTGAACATAAAAGACCCATTCAGAACAGAGAGGAATACGACCTCTTGATTATGAAACTTACTATTGATAGCGTTTCCTAGCTCTTTTATTTTCTCGTCAATTTCTTGACGAGGAATGAAGATCTCGAACTTTTTGTCTAAAATCTGAATCACTTCATAATTAATTTAGTTGCGAAAGTACGATTTTTATGGCAATCAATCGTTTTATACTAGGGTCGATTGTTTAATTAGAATTATCTTTGTGAACTATGACAAAAGTAACTGGAGATACATTTCGACTAGGAATTTTGGGTGGCGGTCAATTGGGTAGAATGTTTATTCAAGAAGCTGCAAATTTTGATGTTCAAGTACATATACTTGATGAATCCTCAAATGGCCCTGCTGGACAATTGGCAACGAGCTTTACCAAAGGTGATATTACGAATTACGAGGATGTGTTTAACTTTGGAAAGTCGCTCGATTTACTTACAGTAGAGATCGAAAATGTCAATATAAAGGCTCTTTTTGACCTTGAAAAAATTGGATTGAAGGTATTTCCGCAGCCACACGTTTTATCTACAATAAAAGATAAAGGAACTCAAAAGGAGTTTTATAGAAAGCACAATTTACCCACTTCTGAATTTCAATTTCTTGATAAAAATACTCCAATATCAGAATTGGAAAAACGGATTCCCTTCGTACAAAAATTGAGAACAGGTGGTTATGATGGTAGAGGTGTTCAATTGATCAAAAATAGTGATGATCTTTTAAACGCATTCACGGAACCTTCCATAGCAGAAGATCTGATCGATTTTGAAAAGGAGCTATCTGTAATTGTTGCAAGAAATGAACGTGGAGAGACAGCTGTTTTCCCTACTGTGGAGTGCGAATTTAACGACGCAAACTTAGTAGAATACCTTTTTTCACCTGCAGATGTTTCGGAGGAAATTGAAAAGAAGGCAGAGAGTCTTGCTATCGATGTGATCAATGCCTTTGAAATGGTGGGAATTCTTGCCGTTGAAATGTTCTTGACAAAAGATGGTGATATTCTCGTAAATGAAGTAGCTCCCAGACCACATAATAGTGGACATCACACAATAGAGTGTAATATTACATCTCAATTTGAGCAACACCTGAGATCCATTGTTAATTGGCCGCTCGGATCTACTGAAATTGAAAAGCAAGGAGTAATGCTCAATGTACTAGGCGCGTCAGGCTGCGTTGGAAGTACAATTTATGCAGGACTTGATGAATTAATCAAAATCCCAGGAGTATACCCTCATCTTTATGGTAAAAGCACAACAAAACCAAATCGCAAGATGGGGCACATAACAATTGCAGCAAATACCATGGAAGAGGCTAAAGAAAAAGCTGAACGTGTAAAGCACATCATGAGAGTAATCAGTGAATAATACTTTTTAATTAATTCAGGGACTTACCAACGATTTGTAAATAACTGTCTGTTTTTTATCCTGATTTTTACAATTGTAAGCTGTATAACTTTCAGTGAGCATATTCTCAATAGTGGGAATTTGCAACATAATTAAAAGGCAAATTCCCAAAAACCTATTGATAGAATTGCAAATATCAGAAACTGAGAAAAATAAAGTCTACTACTCCGGTACTCAACGCACATAATCCTGTTTGTGTACCAGCATATATTGATTGTTCTCTAGCTTGAGATAACCTTGATCGTAACAGAAATAATAAGATGCACCATTTTTTGTAATGTATGTATTCGTAAAATAATGGAAATTGAACCCTTCTTCTGCTAGTCTCATCTCATCAACTTTTAATTTTCCAGTGGGATTGAGCTCACTCAGAATCCGTCTATTTTTTCGCAAAATATTGTTAACCCTTCGTATATATTTTGTGGAATCCGAATTCAATCGATTATTATATGTGTTGCGACAATAATCAGAACAGAATTTCTGGTCCACTCTCCCTCTTAACTTATCCCCACATTCTTTGCAAAGTCTTGATTCCATGTTGTTTTAGCTTATTTTCGATAGGACAATGTTAACATTAATTAACACCATTTTCAAATAGTCCGGATTACTATTTATCATCTTTGTAGACTAAAGAATACTGCAATATGGAAGAAATAAATCAAAGCAATATCAATCCTGCAGAAGCACTTCGCCTCTTGACTGAGAAAATCCAAAATGAAAAACCTCTCTTACAAATGCTTAGAAGCGAGGTTGCAAAAGTAATTGTGGGGCAAGAATCAATGTTTGAAAGACTTCTTTTAGCATTACTTGCTGATGGACACATTTTGTTGGAAGGTGTTCCAGGGCTTGCAAAAACACTAACGATCAAAACACTTTCTGATGCAATAGATGTTGAATTTAGCCGCATTCAATTCACACCAGATCTATTACCAGCCGACGTAACCGGGACGTTAATCTACAGTCAGAAAACAGAGGAATTCAAAGTTAAAAAAGGACCAATATTTGCAAATTTTGTTTTAGCAGATGAGATCAACCGTGCTCCTGCAAAGGTTCAGTCAGCGCTGCTTGAAGCAATGCAGGAAAGACAAATCACAATTGGTGAAGATTCATTCAAACTTCCGTCACCATTCCTTGTTTTGGCAACTCAGAATCCAATTGAACAAGAAGGAACATACCCGCTTCCAGAAGCACAGGTAGACCGATTCATGCTTAAAGTAAAGCTTGATTATCCATCGAAGGAAGAAGAAAAACTGATCATACGCTCGAATGTAAATCCCTCGGGGCAGAAGAATGTGAATAAAGTAATGTCTCCTGCAGACATTCAACGTTGTCGCGATCTTGTAAAGGAGGTCTACATCGATGAAAAGATCGAACAGTATATTGTTGACCTCGTTTATGCGACAAGAACTCCTGCTGATTATCGTTTGTCTGAAATTGAACCAATGATCGGATTCGGATGTTCACCGAGAGCAAGTGTGAATCTCGCTTTAGCGGGGAAAGCCTATGCATTTATTCAAGGAAGAGCATTTGTCGTTCCTGAAGATGTTCGAGCTATAGCTATTGACGTAATGCAACACCGTATTGGCTTAACATATGAGGCAGAAGCAGAAAACATGAACGCTACAGATATCATTCATAATATCATTAGTAAGGTAGAAGTGCCATAACATGGAAACTACAGAACTCCTTAAAAAAATACGTCACTTGGAGATCAGAACCAAGGGACTCACCAAGCACATATTCTCTGGTGAGTATCATTCCGCATTTAAAGGAAGAGGAATGGCATTTAGTGAGGTGCGTGATTATCATTTCGGTGATGAGGTTAGAACCATTGACTGGAATGTGACGGCTCGATTCAACGAGCCATTCGTAAAAGTTTTCGATGAGGAACGAGAGTTACACGTTATGCTGATAATTGATGTTTCAGGATCAGAATACATTGGAACCGGCGAAAGAATGAAAAAGGATCTTGCGCTAGAAATTGCCGCCATACTCTCATTTTCGGCATTAAGCAACAATGATAAGGTTGGTGCCATTTTCGTTTCTGATCGTGTCGAAAAATATATAGCTCCAGAAAAAGGGAGAAAGCATGCACTTGTAATCTTACGAGAATTAATAGAGCTAGTTCCTAAGAGTAAAGGAACCAATCTCAATGAAGGATTACGTTTTTTCAGAAACACCCAAAAGAAAAGAAGTATCGCTTTTGTGATAAGTGATTTCGTTGATGAAAACAATTTCATGGAAGGACTTCGGTTAAGTCGCAAGAAGCACGATATGGTGGCACTTCAACTAATAGATGCTGTGGAGCGTGAAATGCCTGATCTAGGTATTGTTCAACTCGAAAATGCAGAAACTGGTGAGCGCACATGGATCAATTCAAATTCAGCTGAAGCGAAACAGATCCACAGAGAAAACTATCTAAAATCGGATGAAAAACTCACTCATGAAATGATTCGATCTGGAATTGACTTTTGCTCCATCGAAACAGATGAAGACATCATAAAACCACTGGTAAAACTCTTTAAAAACAGGTGACACGATTTCTCACTATAGTGTTGATATTATGGGCCTGCTCTTACGTAAATGGTCAAGAGCTCAATAGTTATATTTCTCAATCAACCGTGAGCATCGGTCAAGCGTTCGAAGTGAAATATCAGCTATCATCCGACTCACTCACTGAAGTGTTTTTCAAAGCATTTGACAATGAAATACCAGTGTTGGAAAAAACAGACAGCAGTGTACTTAGCTCAGATTCTAAAACAATAGAGATTCTAGAACCATTTGAGGATACTTCCTTTGCTAGCAATTGGGTTGGACGATATACAGCAACCGCATGGGATAGTGGGTTGTTTATTATTCCTGGACCGAAGATCGTCTTTCAAGATTCAACCTATCAGTTCGATGATCTAGCATTTCAGTGTTTGCTTGTGAGTAAGAAACAAAATGTTGATCTGTACGATATTCGTGAAAATTTCACGGAGCTACCTCCAAAACCATTCAATATCTTTGATTTCCTAGTCAATTGGTGGTGGGCAATCTTGATGATAGTTATTACGCTGGTATTCCTGCTTTGGAAATATAAAAAACCGAAGGTGGTTGAGATTACTAAAGAAATATCCTTGAAGGATCGAACACTTTTAGCCATAGATAGCTTAGAGGAAGCTAAGCTCTGGGAGCAGGATAGATTAAAGGAGCACTTTGTCGAACTGTCATATATCATGAGACGTTACCTCTCTGCACGATATACTGATTCATTGATGGAGAAAACGACAGAAGAGATCAAGTTCTACCTAATAAACAGAGAACTTGAGCGGGACACCATAGATACCACCATGACAATTCTTTCATCATCTGACATGGTAAAGTTTGCTAAGTCCAAACCAGATCTTATCTCTATTCTCAGATTTTCTGCCCTCGCAAAACAGATTGTAACTGAAACAAGTCCTCTAGAATTCGACACCGATGAGTAACTGGAATGCGTTAGTATGGGAGTATGATTTCAACGCGCCAGTTTGGTTGTTGTTGTTGCTTGTTTTACCCCCAATTCTTTATTTCCTGCTGCGAGCCGAAAAAAAAAGAAAAGGAGACGTCACCTATTCACTTTCCATTGCCAACCAGCGTTCATTAGGCTCAGCATGGATAACGCGATTAAGGGAGGGAATTATTTTAGCTTTTATGGTAGCGTTGGCTTTTTTGATTCTTGCTCTCGCAAAACCATACCACTGGAGCATGAATGATGAATCATCTGTTGATTACAAATACGGAATTGATATCATTTTGGCGATGGATGTCTCGGGATCAATGCTTGCTAGAGATTTTGAACCCAACAGACTAGAAGCTGCAAAGCTAGTTGCGAAAGAATTTATCAAAGGTCGTCGTGGTGACAGAATTGGACTTGTAGTTTACGGGGAAAGTGCTTTTACTGCATGTCCTGCAACGCTGGATTATAACGTACTGATCGAACAGCTTTCCCGCGTAGGTGTTGATGATAGAATTGGAAATGGGACAGCTATCGGCACAGGCCTAGGCACAGCAGTAACTAGACTGAGAGACGAACGCAATAGTGGTAAGGTCATAATTCTTTTGACAGACGGAAGAAATAATTCGGGAGAGATTTCACCATTAACAGCAGCAGAACTTGCCAGAGCCAAAGGAATTCGGGTTTACACCATTGGAGTAGGCGGGAATGGACCGGCTTTAATGCCTCAAAATACGGTATTCGGAACACAATTCGTTCCGCAGGAAGTTGATATTGATGAATCAACACTAACTAAGATAGCTGATTTAACGAAAGGCAGGTATTTTAGAGCAACGGATAAAAACAGTCTGCAGGATATTTACACAGAGATCGAAAAACTTGAAAAACGCAAATTAGAAGATCAGCGTTACAAGTCAGAGCCTCCTTCACATCCCGAAGGCTTTTTGAACTGGGCCTTTGTCTTACTCATCCTATCAGTTGGATCTTATTCAATTTTATTCCAATTCAATGACTAAGTCTCAATCAAAACACCAGCATTCTGCATTGATGATTTTCATCATGGGTTGGGAAGTAATTTTCTTATTCACACTGGCTTTGGTAATGAGTGTTTTTGGATACTTCACACATTCTGGCTCCAATTATCTAGCATTCAAACAAGAGTTTGTCTTACTGCTCCTGTTTCTATTACCAATACTGGGAGTTCTGCAGATTAGAAAAAGCCAGCAATTCGAACGAACATCAGCTAAACTGGGTACAGCGAGTAAATCGCTGATCTATCAAGAATCATTACTGAGAACATTTATTAAGTATTTTTTCATCCGAAACACACTTGGATTTTTAATCTTGGCTATGGCCGGACCGGTTTATGGATCTAAGAAGGTCAAAGCTACCAAAGAGTCACTTGAACTTGTAATTTGCCTGGACATTTCAAACTCCATGAATGCGAAAGATATTTCGAAGGAAAATTCTCGTCTCGACATATCCAAAAGGGCTTTGATTCAATTGATCAATAATCTCAATGGGGAACAGATCGGCTTGGTTCTTTTCGCAAATTCTGCCTTCGTGCAATTACCGCTGACATCAGATTATCCTGCCGGAAAACTGTTCATAAAGGATGTAGAAACAAGCATGATCTCTGATCAAGGAACAAGCATTGGAGAGGCATTGAATGTTGCATCCAACATGTTCTCAGAAAAGAAGGTCGCAAAGGGGATTATTCTTGTGACTGACGGTGAGGATCATGAAGCCGGATTGGAAAACGTTTTGGAAAATCTGGGGGAAGAGTCAATCCAATTAACCGTCCTAGGAATAGGTACGCGCCAAGGAGGGCTGGTTCCAAAAGACCCGCAAAGAACTGAAATAGGATATAAAACGGATGCTCTTGGAAAGACTGTTCTTTCAAAACTTAACCGTGAATTGATAAAGGATATCGCCCAAAAAGCTGGTGGATTCGCTCATTTTTCCGATGATGAATTTCCCGATCTTTCACCTTTATTAACAGAATTGAAAACGATGAAAAGATCCAAAATAGATACCTTAGACTTTGATGTCCAACAGGATCGTTATCGCATACCACTCATTGTTGCTTTAGCGATGTTGTTGGGCTATTTAATTATACGTACAGAAATTCTGACTAGACAGAAAACATGAGATCGTCACTCCTTATATTGGTTCTTCTTAGCAGTGGAGTAATTCACAGCCAAGAATGGCGTGATTCGTTGGATGCAGCCAGAAAAGCATACAAAGAAGAGAAATATCTTGACGCATTGAGATACTACAAATCAGCACAAAAAAATGCTCCGGAAAACATTGAATTTTCGGACGAGATAGGTCAAACAGCATACAAGGCGAGACAATTCGACATTGCTGAAAAGATCTACCGACAAAATGCTAGTAACAAACTTTCCAAACAAGAAAAAGCGAATAACTGGCATAATGCTGGTAATGCGCTAATGAAAAAGCAAAATTATTCTGATGCCGTTGAAGCTTATAAAGAATCCTTACGATTGAATCCAGCCGACGAGGAAACACGATATAATTTATCTGAAGCTATTCGTCAAATAAAACAGGCCGAGAAAAAGCAACAGAATAGGAACAAACAAAATTCTAATCAGCAGCACCAGAATCAGGGACAACAGGGAAGCCAAGGTGAACAGGATGATAAGCAACAGAAGGGTAATCAAGAGAAGGGTAATCAAGGACAGAACAACAATTCAGACAATCAAGATTCTCAAAACGATTCTCAAGGTCAATTGACTGATCAATCAGTAGAAAAACTGCTAGATAAACTAACAAAGGAAGAATCGGAAACAAAACGTAGACTAGCTCCCGGAGGAAATAAATCTAAAGGAAATAAAAGCGGAAAAGACTGGTAATGTGTAAAAATCTGATCATAGTGTTCTTCTTGACGACCACATGCCTTGTGTTCGGACAAAAACCATATGTTCAATTAGCCGTATCCCCTGAATCCATAGAGAAAGGGGATCAGTTCACAATCGAAATCCGCACCAATGTACCTGGGAAACTTTCCATGGATAATCTACCTGCAACTTTCAGCCTTGTGCAATACAGTGAAGGTTCGTCTATAACAACATTGAACCAAAAGACTGGTGAGATGGAAATGACCTTTGTTTCAACTTATACAGGTACAATAAGTGTTGCTGGAGAATATTCTATTGGTCCAGCTTTTATAACAAGTTCCAAAGGTTCTTACAGTTCGAAAAAAGTGAAACTTTCGGTGGAGAGAGAGATCGAAATGTACTCCAATGAGATTACAATTAAACAACTAAAACAGCCCGCTTTTGGTATCATTCAAACGAGCAAGAAAAAGATCTATGAAGGCGAGCCTCTTATTACATCGGCGAAGGTTTATTCGCGATTTTACGGTCGAATCGTTGATCCGGAATCTTACACATTACAAGGAGCACTTGATCATCATCCAGTTGGAGCGAAAAACAGACTTACAATAGGTGATGAGATTGTGCAAGGTGTGCCTCTTTACACATTTATTTTTGACAAACAGTTAATTTTTCCAACAGGATCCGGGAAAGTGAAGATTGAGCCATTCAAGGTTAAACTCGTGAGCTCACAGTTGTATGAAATAAAATCTGCATACGCGAATGTTGATATTATACCACTGCCTGCAAATCCACCTAAAGATTTCATAGGCGGAGTTGGAGATTTTTCAGTGCGGTGCAGTACAGACGACACTAAAATCAAACAGGGAGAAGTCTTTAAGCTGAAGGTCGTTGTCAACGGGAAAGGAAACCTTCACAACACAAAAGCTCCATCTTTGCAATTGCCTAGAGGGTTCACCATTTATGGAGATCCTGTGGTAAAAGAAGATTATCGATTCAATTCAGAAGGATGTAAAGGTCATATCAGTTATGAATACAATGTCCTGGCAAAGGCAAGCGGTACTAAAATGCTCCCTCCTATTTCCGTCAGTTACTTTGATATCAAAAAGGAATCCTATAGTACCTCCTACTCAAAAGACACAATTGAGATCAGTGTGGAACGAGATCCCAATTACGCGAACGCAACAACAGAAAAATCAGAGAAAAAAACTGAGCCTGAGCTTTCGGCACCTCCAATTCTAACTGAACCAATTATACTCTCAAAGGAAACGATCTTTAACTCGCCTCTTTATTGGGGTGGAATGGGAGTCCCCTTAATTTCTGCTTTTTTATTCCTTTTCCTTAGGGCAAACACAAAAGAGAAGGATGAGAACCAGGTGCGTATTCAACAAAAACAGACATCATTAGAAGACCTTTTTAACAAAATAAAAGAAGCACGTACAGAAGGGAATACCGACGAATTCTTTAAGCGTACAGATGAAGCATTACGAACAATTTTCAGCATTAAAATTGGACGTGAAGCTATGTTGATCCGCAATAAAGATATGGTTGATTATTTAGAATTGAATGTTCAGCCTGAACTTGTGGAAAAGATTAAGGAAATCCTTACCTCATGTGAGAGCGTTCGCTATGGAATGGTTGCAAACAATGATGACCTCAACAGAATAGAAGCAAATCTGAAATTGATTAATGAAACGCTGAAATGAATCGATTGGTGATCATATTATTTGCACTTTGCTCTTCGTTTTCTTTTTCTCAAAAAACTAAACAGTTCGATAAGGCCGTTATTCTTATGCAAAAAGAGAAGTTTCAAAAAGCGACTCAACTCCTTGAAAATATCACAGAAAAAGAGCCACAAAACATTTCCGCCTTTTTCAACTTGGGACTGAGTTATTTTGAGCTGGAAAAAACCGGTGATGCGATCTGGGCATTTGAAAAATCTCTTCGCCTTGATCCTTCAAATACGAATGTGGAGAATGCGTTGAAACTGTGTTATTTAAAACTAGATCCTCAGGGCACAAGAAATATAAATCCTACTAGCCCTCCTGCATTGGCCAGATTAGCCCCAAATGTTTGGGCATTGATGGGAATAACTACCTCCATATTCATCTCTGTTTTAATTGTTGTAATAAGCAAAGGAAACCGTGCATATTTAAAAGGGTTCCTCATATTTTCGACCATACTTTTGTGCGGTTTGTTACTTTTCGCCATTTACGGTGGTTTTATTTCCCAAGGCTTCCGAAACAATGAAGGGAAAAGCGTTGTAACAACAGATGCCATTGTCTATTTAAAAGACGAATCACCTTCAAATGAAAGTATACAGACTGGATCAGTTCTATCTATATTGGACACTTTAACGCAAGAGCTGGTAATTTGCACAGTACAAAATAACCGTGAGGTTATCCTCGATATACGTGATTTACGTGCATTATGACAATTGAAAGCTATACCTTTGTGGTGTAATGGAGAAAAAGATCAATATTCGTGAATTAGAGCTTTCACA
Source organism: Crocinitomicaceae bacterium (assembly GCA_023254905.1). GTDB lineage: Bacteria > Bacteroidota > Bacteroidia > Flavobacteriales_D > Crocinitomicaceae > UBA4466. Next base: position 14,135 of record JALRKF010000132.1, read on the forward strand.
ATTGGGAGATAAATTAGTCGACTTGGGTGAGAAAAAGTTTCGAGCAAAACAGGTTTATCATTGGCTTTGGCAAAAAAATGTAGGAAGTTTTGAGGAAATGACAAATCTATCCATGGATTTACGCGACAAATTAGAAAATACCTTCGTACTTGAAAAGATCGCAATCAAGGATGAACAAATAAGTATTGATAGAACGATAAAATGTGCTTTTTGCGTATCATCCGGGCAAGTTGTAGAGGGCGTATTGATACCTACAAGTAAGCGCATGACAGCTTGTATTTCTTCACAAATAGGATGTAGCCTCGCCTGTAAATTTTGCGCAACAGGGAAGTTAAAGCTTATGCGTAACCTTTCTGCAGGCGAGATCGTTGATCAAGTCGTTTATTTAAGAGATCAAGCAGAAGAACGTTATAATACTCCCCTATCAAATATCGTTTATATGGGGATGGGAGAACCCCTCTTGAATTACAAGAATGTCATACGTTCAGCGGAACTGATCACTTCTGAGAATGGTCTTGGAATGTCACCGAAACGTCTGACCGTTTCTACAGCCGGAATTGCGAAAATGATCAAGAAGCTAGGAGACGATGAAGTAAAATTCAACCTCGCCTTATCTCTTCATGCTGCTAATGATGAGAAGCGCAGCTATATCATGGAGATCAATGATTCAAATAATCTTGAAGCATTAGCAGAATCGTTGAAATACTTTCACGAAAAAACAGGAACACGTGTCACTTTCGAATATATCATCTTCGATAAATTCAATGACAGTTTGGAGGATGCTCAAGAGCTGGCTGAGTTTGCCAAGTGTGTACCCTGTAAAATAAACATTATCGAGTACAACCCCATTGACGACGGTGAGTTCCAGCAGGCATCTAGAAAGAAAGTCGATGCTTTTGCTTCATACCTGGAATCTAAGAATATGATCGTAAACGTTCGCCGAAGCAGAGGTAAAGATATTGATGCGGCATGTGGTCAATTAGCCAATAAAAACAGGGCTATAATCAAAGAAGAACGCATACTAAAAAATTGAGTTGTATAATTCTTGAAAACTTGCTGTCGTAATCCAATCGATTGGGTCTCATTCCTATTATATTTGTACGATAATGACCGTCAAAGAAATAATAGCGCCCGTTTCCGATGAAATGAAAGAATTTGAAATACGTTTCCAACAAGCGCTGGATTCTAAGGTGCCCCTACTCGATAAAGTCACTCATTATATTGTTAAAAGAAAAGGGAAACAAATGCGTCCTCTGTTTGTCTTTTTAACAGCTAAAATGCTCGGTGATATTGGAAATAAATCATACGATGCAGCGGCTCTTGTAGAACTGCTACATACTGCAACACTTGTACATGATGATATTGTGGATGATGCCAACGAGCGGCGCGGTTTTTTCTCAGTGAACGCCCTTTGGAAAAACAAAATTGCAGTTCTTGTCGGTGATTACATGCTATCAAAGATTCTTCTTTTATCTCTGGAGAAGAACAATGAGGATCTTTTAAGGATAGTTGCGCGCTCGGTAAAAGAAATGTCCGAAGGAGAATTATTGCAAATTGAGAAAGCTAGAAAGCTAGATATTACGGAAGATGTTTATTACGAAATCATCCGTCAGAAAACAGCTTCGTTAATAGCCACCTGCTGCCAAGCTGGTGCTTTGTCTGTTGGAGACGATGAAAATGCGGAAAAAATGAGAGCTTTCGGTGAAAAAGTCGGGCTTGCGTTCCAAATCAAGGATGATATATTTGATTATGGAGAACCTGGGAATATTGGTAAGCCTACAGGGCTCGATATTCGCGAACGTAAAATTACACTTCCGTTGATCTACGTATTGAACAATAGCTCAGCCAAAGTTCGAAAGGAGTTAATAAATATCGTTAGGAATCATAATGAAAATCCCAGGAAAGTTAAAATTGCAGGAGATTTGGTAATTAAGAATGGTGGGGTAGAATACGCTTATCAACAAATGACAAAATTCAAAAATGAAGCGCTTGAAATACTTAGGGATATTAAAGATTCAAAAGCAAAATCGGCATTAGTAGGATTGGTGGAATATACAACCACTAGATTAAAATAAAAGCATGCATAAATTAATCAATTTTTTATTTGTTGGAATATTAATATTGCCGTCATGCAATAATTCAAAAAATGAGTTGTCTGAAAATAATGACGCCGAGATGACCACCAAGAAATCAGTAGATAATAAGAGCCTCGTTAAGTTAAATGATAAAAAATACATAGAGTACTATCCTGATGGCACAAATATAAAATTCAAAGGACAGATCG
>JALRKF010000145.1 GCA_023254905.1 Crocinitomicaceae bacterium
AATACATCTAATGCAATATTTGCTACTTTTCCGGAAGACAATGCAATCAAAAGATCCTCTTCATTGATAACGCCACCTCGTGCAGCATTTACAATTCGCACGCCATCTTTCATTAAATCGAATTGTTTTTTACCTATAACAGCAGAACCGTCTGCCTGCTTTGGTACGTGCAGAGAAATATAGTCAGCTGATTCCAATGCAGAATTCATATCATTGCTAGGAATGATAGTGGTTGAGGTCTTAATTCCATTTCCCAAATCTAGGTTGATCTTACGAGGTTCCGTGGACAGGTCAACTGCTGAAACATCCATTCCACAACCGATAGCATAAGATGCTAGACTTTGACCAATCTTACCGAAGCCAATTATAGCCAGTTTCTTTCCTCTTAACTCAACACCTTTGCCGTATTTCTTTTTTAACGTTTTAAAATCACCGGAGGACATGTTCTTATAAGAGTCATTCAATGATCTTGAGATCGCAAACATGTGTCCCATTACAAGCTCTGCAACAGATTGACTGGAAGCACCTGGCGTGTTAATTACGATTCTTCCGAGGTCTCTGGCATACTGCACGTCGATATTATCCATTCCAACTCCACCTCGTCCTATCAATTTAAGCCCTGAGCAAGCATCAATCATATCCTTACGAACTGTTGTTGCGCTTCTGACGAGTAAAACTTGGATATTCTCATTATTAATGTAGTTTATCAATTCCTCCTGTTCAACTTTATCTGTGATTACCTCGTATCCGGCTTTTGATAGAACATCAATACCTGCTTTTGAGATTCCGTCGTTTGCTAAAATTTTCATAATTATCCTTTAGTTCTTTTGAATTCATTCATTACATCAACTAATACTTTAACACTGCTCAATTGAAGTGCATTATACATGGAGGCGCGATAGCCTCCAACCGATCTGTGTCCTTTAAGTCCAATTATCCCTGCATCGTTCCACATTTTGTCAAATTCCGCTTTTAATGTGTCCTCTTTCATAAGGAAAGTTACGTTCATGTTGGATCTGTCCTCTATTGCTGCAGTCCCTTCGAATAACTCATTGTTGTCGATTTCAGCGTAAAGTAGATTTGCCTTTTCGTTATTCCTATCTTCTGCAGCTTTCACTCCGCCGTTAGAAATGAGATCTCTTAGATTGAGCATAGAGGTGTAAACTGAGAATACTGGAGGAGTATTCATCATGGAGTCTTTTTCCGCGTGATTCTTTAGGTCCAAATATTTTGGCATGAAAGGGCTTGAAGATTTTCCCAAAATATCCTTCTTAACAATATAGAGCGTAGCTCCTGCTGGGCCCAGGTTTTTTTGAGCTCCCGCATAAATCAGGTCAAAGTCAGCAACATTGATTTCTTTCGAGAAAATGTCAGAGGACATGTCGCATGCAAGAGGAAGATCCGTAGCCGGAAGATTTTTGAATTGTGTTCCAAAAATTGTATTGTTGCTCGTATAGTGCAGATAATCCGCTGAAGTAGGGATTTCAAGATTCTTCGGTATGTAAGAAAAGTTCTTATCCTCTGAGCTACCCGATATGGTTACATCAATTCCAACGGCTTTCGCTTCCTTAATAGCACCTGTTGCCCATGTGCCAGTATTTATATATGCAGCTTGTTTATTATCACGCATCATATTCAAAGCTGCTATCGTAAAACCAAGAGAAGCTCCACCTTGAAGAAAAAGTACAGTATATCCTTCTGGCACGTTCAGTGCTTGTCTCACGAGGTCCTTTGCCTCGTCCATTACCTGGACAAAATCCGCGCTTCTGTGAGATATCTCTAATAATGATAAACCATTGAAATCTAATACTGCTTTAGCAGCATCTTTGAAAACTTCTTGAGGCAAAATACAAGGTCCGGCTCCAAAATTGTGTTTCATGCTTAATTGTTAAATTAAATAAACTAAATATTGTAAAAAAAAAGCTGCCCTTCGGCAGCCGTTGTTATCTTAATCCTCTTTCTTGGAGGCTGTTTTCTTTGTTGTTGTTTTTTTCGCTGCTGCCGTTTTTTTCGTTGCTGTTGTTTTTTTTGTTGCTGCTGTTGTTGTTTTTTTAGTTGTTGTCGTTTTCTTGGCAGCTGTTGTTTTCTTGGTTGCAGCTTTTTTTGTGGTTTTCTTTTCTTCTTTCTTCGCTACAGGCACTGCTGGAGATGATTTCTTTCGCTTACGCAAATTCCCGTAGGTTCCAAGTATCCTTTTGCCTTTTTTTGTTTTTCTATCTCCTTTACCCATAGCTATTTATTTTAGTTAATCACTTCAATTATTAGTGTACAAATATATTATTCTTTTTCTAATATTCTCCTCTCAAATTCCTTTGTTACGCTAGGTCCTTCCTTCACAATTTTCTCACACCAATTAATCTTTAGTAATGTTTGCTCGTCAAGGTTCAATTTCCAATTGAAATCTTGATTTGATAATCTTTGTCGTAAAATATTTAATGCTAATGCTACAGAAACACTAACGTTAAAGCTTTCAGTAAAACCATACATCGGAATTCTAACTAGTTCATCTGATTCTTGAATTGCCGTTTTACTGACACCTTGACGCTCAGTGCCAAAAACTAAAGCAATAGGAGAAGATATATCCAGATCAAAAATAGTCCTTTTAGCATGGGGCGAAGTTGTAATTATTCTGAAACCGTGAGATTTAAGATCAGTGAAGCAATGATGAACAGGTTCTTCACCATGAAAAGTCTTTAGGTCTATCCAGTTTTCTGCTCCTCGAGCGATTTCCCGTTGAATTTTATATTTTACACCTTTTTCAAGTGTATGCAGTTTTTGAATTCCGAAACAGTCACAGGTTCTCATAACAGCTGAGGCGTTGTGATCTTTCATAATGTTTTCCATGACCACCGTAACATAATTTGTTCTGTTGGCAGCTATTCTGTCGAACATTTCTTGCTTACTTTCCGAAATGACTTCGTAGTATTTTGCCAATATTTTATCCTGGATAGTCATAAATTAAAAAAGGGAATCGATGTCGATTCCCTTTTAATTTCCTATTTCAATAGATTAGTTAACCTTACCGGAAAGATCTGATCCTGCCTTAAAACGTACTACGTTTTTAGCAGCAATTTTGATTTCTTTTCCAGTTTGAGGGTTACGTCCTGTTCTAGCGTTTCTTCTCGAAACTGAGAAAGATCCGAATCCAACTAGAGAAATTCTGTCTCCTTTTTTTAGTGCCGCTGTCGTAGCGTTAACGAACCCGTCTAATGCTTTTTTAGCATCTGCTTTAGAAAGACCTGCGCTATCTGCCATAGCATCAATCAATTCTGCTTTGTTCATAAGATTTGGTTTTTAAAAGATTGTACAATTAATTATCGAAACAAATATATTTGAAAAACCTTGCCACGCAAGAGATAGAGGAGAAAAACGAGTTGATTTGTGAATAACTGAGCCATTTTGTGAATAACTAGGCCTAAAACTTAGGAAATACAGGGTTTTTAGACGTTTTTAATGTCTAGCTTAAAATCATCTATGTTGTTTCCTGCCAAAAAATCCTTGAATGGCATCCTTCTTTTTCCCTCTAATTGAATTTCTTTCACACTCAAATAATAATCTGCACAAGGAAAAAGTATTCCATTCTCATGAACCATTAGCGATTCTGAATTTTTAACAGGGATCGAAGAGATGTTAGAGTTATATATCTTAAATCTTTTCCTATAACCTGTTGACTTTTCTACAAGATTGACCCATGCACCTGGATAAGGATCTAATCCTCTTACGTGGTTATGTACATTAATTACTGGATGGATGAAGTCAATTTCGCAATCGCCTTTAAAAATTTTAGGAGCCTTAAGTAATTTTTCAGGCATTAATTTTTCCTGTGAAACACTCTCTATATTGCCGGAGTCGATATTTATTATTGTCTCAAATAATAAATCACTTCCTATTCTCATCAAGCGCTCATACAATTCACCCACCGTTTCATTTTCACTTATAGAAGTTTTGGTTTGCGAAATGATATTTCCTGTGTCAATCTCTTTTTCAATGAAGAAGGTAGTTACCCCTGTTTCTTCTTGTCCATGGATTATTGCCCAATTAATGGGAGCTGCTCCTCTAAATTGCGGGAGAAGAGATGCATGCAGATTAATTGTTCCTTTTGGCGGCATACTCCATACTATTTCAGGGAGCATTCTAAAGGCAACAACAACAAATAGATCAGCTTCCAATAGTGTGAGTTCGTGAATAAAATCCTCTGATTTTAAATTTTTAGGTTGGAGTACTTTTAAGTTTTGAGAGAGAGCATATTTCTTTACATCACTTTCTTTTAGCTTTTGGCCTCTTCCCGCAGGTTTATCAGGTGCGGTTATTACCGCTTTGATTATTACACGTGCCTCATGCAATACTTTCAAAGAATGTTTTGCAAATTCTGGTGTTCCCATGAATACAATACTCAGCTGCATAACTATTAAATGATCTTGTTTTTCCAATCAGACTTCCGCAAATATAATACCGATAATAAGCCAATAATACCAAAGTATGCATATTCCACTGTCCAAACCCAGAAAATTGGTGCGTTGTAAACTTTTATTAAAAGATATGCACCAAAAAGATAAACTGTTACGGAGGCGATTTCAATGTAGAATGTAATTCGCGTATTCCCTGATCCATTTATAGTCTGGAAATAAACACTAACAAAACTGTATAAAATTATTGATCCAAAAATCATTTTTAAGATAGCGGCACTCTCAGGAGTGTAAATTACATTCGGATTAATGAGTTGAATTAATGTCTCTGGGTATAAAACAGCGCCATGGACAAAAAAGATTAGAAACGTAACAGTTAAAAGTTGAATTCTACGCTGAATGCTTTTAAGGTCTCCAAATTTCTGCGCACCAAGGTATTGACTAATATAAGTCTTTGTGGCAGCACCAAACCCCCAAATTGGAACAAAAGTGAGAAAATAAATGGATCTAATATTTTGTGAAACTGTAAGCTCATAAGTTCCTATTTGCTCTATCCACGTGAAGAAAATCGTCCATACTGATAAAGCCACAAGACCCTGTAGCATTATAGGGCTTCCAATACGCAATAGTTCCTTCATGTATTCAAGTTGGATTTTTGCCTGTATTAAAATCTTGTGGTTCCTTTGCTCGTTATTCAAAATGAATAATGTGAACAAGAGGATCATTCCTACATAGTCCGAAATTGTTGAAGCCAATGCCGCACCTTTCAACCCAAGTTCGGGAAGTCCTAAATTTCCGTAAATTAATGAATAGTCAAGGAAAATATTTGTAACTGCTGTCATCAGTGCGGCAAACAATACAATTGAAGTTTTTCCTACAGCCATAAAATAAGCATTGCAAGTAAGTGTAATTATTGATGCAAATAATGCAAAAGACCTTATTTGTAGGAAGTCGATTTGTTTGTTAGCAAGAATATCATTAAGTGAATAGGAAGCTAATCCTAAAGGCACAAAAAATTGTATTACACTGAATAGAAGTATTGAAATTAAAACGTTTACGCAAATAGACGAACCGAATATTCTAGAGAGCAAATCTTCCTTTTTTTCTCCAATTCTTCTTGCCATTAATATCTGGGAGCCATCATTAAATCCGGCAAGAACAATGAACATGGTAACGTAAAGTAATCCTGCATTTCCTGATGCGTCAAAGTCTAAAGTGTCATACCTACTCAAAAATGCGGAGTCTGTTAGTAATACAACCGACTGTATGAAGCTAGATGCCATTAATGGTAATGCAACCTTCAGAATTGATCTATAACTTATGTCCAGCATTTTGTTAATCTACGCGTATAACAAGTCCTTTTAAATATTCACCTTCAGGATGAAAAGCATTCACAGGATGATCAGCTGGTTGATGCAGTTGTTCAACAATCCGCACATTCCTTCCTACCTCAATTGCCGCAGCAATAACTGTATTCGTAAATAATTCCTTGTCGACTACTTGTGAGCAAGAAAAGGTGAAGATCAATCCACCGGGCTTAATTTGACGAATAGCGGCGGCATTAAGACGTTTATATCCCTGAACGGCTTTATGACGTTTAGTTCTTGATTTTGCGAAGGCAGGAGGGTCTAGGATGATAATGTCAAAGTCAGCTATATCTTTAATGAATTCCATCGCATCGGCAACGATAGATTTATGTTCACCAGAGAACTTATTTAGTTTTAAGTTTTCCTCGGTAAGATGAATAGCTCTTTTTGAACTGTCAAGGGAATGAACTTCACTTGCACCTTTTTTCAGTGCGGAGAGACTGAATCCACCTGAGTAGCAAAATGTATTTAAGATGCGCTTGTTTACAGAGTATTGGGCAAGTTTCTTTCTATTTTCTCGCTGATCAATAAAGAAGCCAGTTTTTTGGCCTGTTTTCCAATCAATATTGTAAAACACACCATTTTCGACTGCCCTGTGTGGAGTCTCTACCTCTCCAAAGAGATATTTATCCTCCGTGATCACTCTCTCGGGTAGAGTATCACTAGATTTTGAATAAATAGCTTTAAGTTCACCCCCAAAAGCATTTTTTAATGCTTTTGCTATCAGATCAATACTAGAATACATCCCAATATTATGGCATTGTATTACTGCTACACCATTGTAATAGTCTATTATTAGACCAGGCAATAAATCTCCTTCTCCATGAACAATTCTAAAAATATTATTATCCGATCTAAGGAGATTCAGCTGTAACCTAAAATCTACAGCATTCTTAATGCGGAGATTGAAAAACTGCTGGTCAATTTGCTCGTCGATAAAGGTTAAAATTCGAATAGCAATAGTTGCGTGTTGAAAATAACCACGTCCTAAGAAGTTGTTGTTATAATCTGTAACTGTTACAAGTTCACCGTCCTCTAGATGTTCCGTATTCGTTTTAATCGCCCCTGAGAACACCCATGGATGTTTTCTTTGAATCGGGCCTAATTTCTTCTTGTGTATTTGGAGAGTATTGTTCAATTCAATTATTTGAAGGCAAAAGTAATTATTTCACAAAGGAATTGATATGATAAAAAGAATTCGGTTATAACTTGATACATTTGCAGTAAAACTGAGCGATGGCATTAACCATTAAAGTATACCTCTTGAATGATGATTTTTCCCAAGAATACGCGGATACTCATTATGGTGGTAAGGAGTCTGAATTGAATAGACATTATGAATGGCAAGATGAGTTGGAAGTTACAACAGATGTCGAGAACATTGATGTAATCCAGAATGGCACATATTTACTGGCAGGAGAATTAGCTGATGGCCAAAAGTTTTCCCATGACGTCATGAAGATGAGATTATTCAATATCTTTTCAAAAGATGCAGAAGACGTGGTTGTTGGATGCTCTGAAAGCCTTTTGGCAAATTTCAAAGTCAATGCAAATGAGTCCATAGAGATTTACCTAAAGGATTATGAACCATTGTCAAATCCTGTGCCTGGAATCTACATTGCAGCTCAAGAATTTCCTAAAGACCTAATTGACTGAATCGTGCTAGAAGCAATTGGCATATCAGTTCGAAAGGAACATTTGATTCTTGAGGATGTCTCTTTGTTTTTAGAAGCGGGTAAAATTATTGGCGTAATAGGCAAAAGTGGAGAAGGCAAAACAACTCTCTTAAAATCCATGGCTGGTAGAACTTCATTATTATCGGGTAAAGTCATCTTTGAGGGTGTCCCACTATTGGACCCCTCTGATAAATTAATTCCCGAATACGAGGATATTCAATTAGTTGATCAAGATTTTGGGCTCTCCTTGTATCAGACAGTGGAAGAGAATATTCGTGAAAAGATACTTTCGTTGGAGAAAAAAACACGTGATGATTTTGTTAATGAGCTAATTGACCTAGTTGAACTCAATGAGGCTAGAAATAGAAAGGCAAACCTTCTTTCAGGAGGTGAACAACAACGTTTGTCTATTGCACGTGCAATTGCGAAAGAACCAAAGGTTTTTCTACTGGATGAGCCATTTGCACACCTGGATCAGAGACTAAGATTAAAGATTGTTAATTATTTTCAAGAGTTGGTTCGGTCGAGAAATGTGGCAATTATAATAGTATCTCATGATGGTTCTGAATTATTGGGAATGGTGGATTTGATTGCCTATCTTAAGAATGGCAGTGTAAAGAGAATAGATGACGCAAACACGTTTTATTTTCAACCTACAAATAAGGAAGAGGGACAGCTATTAGGGCATTTAAATGAAGTAATTTTAGAAGGCAGATTGCAGCTTTTTCGTCCAACAGAATTCATAATTTCTGATTTCGGTATTGCTTTGAAATATCGAAATACTATTCATACTGGATTATTTTATTTCAATTATTTTGAAACAGAGAATGATGAGGAAGTGATGCTTGCATGTTCAAAACCATTAGATTATGATTGTTTCATAAATATTGACAGAAATGTTCATCAGAGATAACTTTGAAATATTAAAAAAAACCTTCCTAGAATTCTTCAAGGAAAGATCTTTAATGCATGGTGCCGCACTCGCTTATTATGCACTATTTGCCCTAGTTCCAATTCTATATTTAACTATTTCTTACGCGGGAAGAATTATCGGACATGGAAGAGTTACAGAGATATTAAAATTGGCAATTTCTCAACATACAGGGATAAAAGATATGGATGGAATCTTTGATTTCTTAGATGAACTTGACTTAACAAATAATAGTTTCATTCTTGAGTTGGTAGGAGTAGTTGCCTTACTTTTTTCAGCCTCAGCACTGATGATGTCGATGAGGCGGAGTTTGAATATCTTTATGGATATTCAGCCTACTCAAAAATCTGCTAAAAAATTAGTGTTGTCTTCATTAATCTCTCGTGGTGTTTCTTTACTTTTTGTAGCCATGCTAACGATAGTTGTTTTGGCCACTTATTTTGCGGAAACTATACTTCTATCAATGTCGGATACATTTCTCGATAATATGGATATAGTTCATTGGATCTTTTCTGGATTTTCCAAACATGGAATTCCATTATTGATGAACCTTTTTGTATTCCTATTAATTTTTAAATTTCTCCATAGTGGAAAGGTAAAATGGAAGTATGTATTAACCGGTAGTATTGTAACAACAATTCTGTTGTATATGGGTCAAATTCTAATCAAATTGTATTTAGGTAATTATTTTTTCGCCGCAGAAAGTGGTATTGCAGGAGCTCTAATGATTATTCTTTTGTGGGTATATTATTCTTCACAGATCATTTTTTTTGGTGCAAAGTACATTAAAATACGCGCTGATTTTTTCAATGAACCAATAACTATTGATTAAAATCTTATCAATATTTGTCAGTTTTTTAAGAAATGATTATTTTTCTGCTATGAATTGATTAAAATATTGACATGACCATAGGTGGAAATCTAAAATTATTGAGAAAAAGACTGGGAAAGTCGCAAGAAGAAGTTGCGAATGATTTAAATCTGACTCGCAGTTCTTATTCGGGATACGAGAATAATGTGGCACAACCTAGTTTGGAGGGATTAATACTGATAAGCGATTATTTTAAAATCTCCATTGACGAGCTAGTGCGAAAAGATTTGTCCGCATTTAAAGATAAAGATTGGAAGAGATTAGAGAGTGGTGTGGCAGTTGATGCCTCCGGGATTCGCTTGAGGGTTCTTACTTCTCAAGTGAATGAAAAGAACGAAGATTTGATTGAATTAATTCCACAAAAAGCGAGTGCTGGATACTCATCAGGTTATGCAGATCCAGATTATCTTAAAGTGTTACCTACCTTTCATTTACCTTTTCTATCGCGAGATCGAAAATATCGTTCATTCCCAATTAAAGGGGATTCAATGCCACCAGTGCTTGAAGGGTCTTATGTGATTGGAGAATATGTACAGAATTGGATGAGTATTCGTAATGGAACACCTTGCATTGTCGTAACAAAGGACGATGGTATTGTTTTCAAGGTTTTGCACAATTTACTTCAGTCTGAGCAATCATTTCAGCTATCCTCGACAAATCCATTTTATGAACCTTATAATGTTCATGTAAATACTGTACTTGAGATTTGGAAATTTGTCAACTACATTTCTCCTGAATTACCCGATGTTCGGATGGACGATAAGGAACTAGCAAAGTCAATACAATTATTACAAAAAGAGGTGCGTGATCTGAAGACGATTGTTAATAACTAGTTGATTGGTCTATAAATATTGTTCTCATAATCAACTTTTTCTTCATTTATAAGCTCTCTTAATGCCTTCACTATTTGTTCGCGCTCAGTATTGTTTTCATTCATCAACGCTGTAATAGACGAGGGGAGTTGATTAAGTATTATGACCTTTA
>JALRKF010000164.1 GCA_023254905.1 Crocinitomicaceae bacterium
GTTGTGAGCGGATCGGGAACAATTACATCGCCGTCCAACCCTTCAACGACAGTAACAGGACTGGGTGACGGAACGAATACTTTTGCCTGGCAAGTAACAGATGCGCCGTGTCCACCTTTACAAGATGTGATCACGTTAACAACAGATTTAGGAGGAGTAACGGTTGATGCTGGCACCGATATTATTACATGCCTTGCAACGGCTACCTTGAGTGGAAATAACCCTGCTCCTAACACAGGGCAATGGGTGGTAACTGGAGGACCAAATGCACCTTCATTCACGCCTTCTGATACGGATGCAAATGCCACAATCTCAGGTCTCGTTAATGGTACATATACGATCGAATGGCGAATAACCGGGCCGTGTGGTGTCGTGGCAGATGAGATGACGGTAACAGTCAGTAATACACTTCCCACTGCCAATGCAGGACCCGACCAAGCTGGGGTTTGTCCTACGAACACAACGCTTGCAGGAGATCCTGTAGTCGGAATTACGGGTACTTGGACACAGATTTCAGGTCCTGCGACTGCTGGATACACTGATGCGAACGATGGTACTACTATGGTTTACGGACTGACAGCTACTGGTCCCTACGTATTTCAATGGACATTGACGGGTGGTGGATGCTCAGGAAGTAACTTCGATCAAGTAACAATTGATGTAACGAATTGTACAGAAGTTATTGAACATGATCCAACGGGCGATCAAACAATAATAGGATGTAATTACACTTACACGGATGATGGAGGAACTGCAGGAGACTATACCGAAGGAGTTATCTCAACACAGACTGTGTTTTGTCCTGATGACCCATCTCAATATGTGACGGTTGATTTTACATCCCTTGATCTTCATTCTAGCATTTACGATAACCTTGTGGTTTTTGATTCTAATAACCCAGCAGCACCAATAATTGGATACGCCGACGGAGTCAATGAGGGCCAATTGTTAACGCCATCTAGTGGTGATCCGATTGTTTCCTCTATAACGGGATCTCAAGGAGGTTGTTTATACTTCCAATTCGCGAGTGTTGACATTTCTGCTGGTGATGATGCTGGTACTGGATGGGAAGCTACTGTTGGTTGTTCCTCCTCACAGGGATTGCCAATTGTAGATTACATTTCTGGAACGAATTGTGGAGGATTAGGCGGAATAACACTCTGTGATCAAACTTCCGATATTAATCCTGACACACAGTTCCAAGGTGGACAGATGGATTTGAATGTTGGAGCTTCGGGTGGAGTTGCAACTCCAGGAGGTAATAACGGTTGTCTTGGCTCAGGAGAGAGTAACGAGCAGTGGGTTTATTTCAATGTAGAGGGTGATGGATCAATTGAATTTACCTTTGACGTAGCTGGAGGTCAGGATTTTGACTTTGCCATTTGGGGTCCTGAGAGCTATGTTGCATGTCCTTTGAATACAGGAGATACACCAATAAGATGTTCATGGGCAACAACAGGTAACAATGGTTGTACAGGATCGAACTTAACAGGACTTGCTTATACGGTACCCGCAGGACCATACACAGCGGGTCAATCAACTGCTGGGGACTTTTTTGAATCAGGAGAAGGTTGTATTAATGATGGAGATGGATTTAACGATGGGTTCGTTGCGCCGATAGAGGCAGTGGCTGGAGAAGTGTATGTAATGTTAATTAATAACTATGCCAATAATAACTCAAACTATACATTCTCCTTTACTGGGACTGCAACGCTTGGGTGTGATCCACCACCTGTATCCCTGGGAGTGAGTGATCTAGAACTTTTTGGTGTTGCTAAGGCAGATTATAATCACATAACCTGGACTACAAGCTCAGAGGAAAATAGCAGTCATTTTGTGGTGCAAGGAAGCACTAGCGGGAATGTATGGAAAACTCTTGGCATGGTCAATGCAGCAGGTACAACCAGTGAATTTAACAGATACTTTTTTGATGATAGACAGTTGGTATTGCCTGTCACCTATTACAGACTTATTCAAGTAGACGTAGATGGAACAGAAACCATTTCGAAATCCATAGTGGTGCAGAGAAATCTCGAAACGGACAACCTTGTGTCTTCATTTTTCCCAAATCCAACGAATGATAAATTCTATTTCAACTATGGGGGGAAAGACTTGAATACACCGTTACAGGTATCAGTCTACAACAATCTAGGACAAATAGTTTACTACAGCGAATATGCTAAATTTAACAAGCACATGTCGATCGAGGTAGATGCTACCTATTTAAATAATGGCATGTACATTGTCAAGGTGGAGCAAGGCAATAAATCTGAAGTTCAGAAGATCTCAGTAATCAAGTAAATATTAACACTAAGAAAAAAGCCGACCTAGTAAGTCGGCTTTTTTCTTAGGTGTAAATTATAGTGTAAGCTCTTCGCCTGATAAATGATATATGTGAAGGAGTCTCTTCGAATAAATTCAATATTTCCGCCCATGTGCTCATTCTCAAGATCATCCGAATAATCATTGATCATTATTGGATTATCCTTGTGTGCTTTAAATGTTATTCCGCCATCTGTTGAAATATAAACTCCTAGCTGTGCATCGGCAACATTTCCTGGAACATCCATCCAACTTCTCCCAGTAATTCTTCTTTCCCAAAGGTTGTCCTTAAATGCTTTTGTTCCAGAGACCATTATAAGAATGGAATCTCCCTTCACAGAAAGAAAGTTAGGTTCCGAGGACGAAAAAGAGCTTCTCCATCCTTTGTGATCACTTATTACTGGATTGTTTTCCATCTTTTGCCAATGGATAAGATCTCCTGAACGAGCCATGCAAACCTTTTCAACGTCTGCCCTGGAGACACCATCGTACGCCATGTAAAAAATCCCTTTATCACTGGTCACTTTGGGATAATACGCACCCTTTGCGTCATAAAATTCAGAGGGGCCGATTGAGGCTTCTTTTTGGATCTTTCCTTTTTGAAGTAATGATTTTGTTTGTATTATCCCAATACTCCTTTCACCTTCTTTGTTAAAACCACTGAGAAATAAATGCCAGCTACCGTCATGAAATAAGGCATCTGATATAAATGGGCTGTTTTGCTTTTCCCCTTCCGAATCCCAGCCAGACCATGTTGTCTCATGAAAGTCTGCAGATGTATAAAATGGCTTACCCTCATTTATTGGATACCATTCCAATAGATTTTTACTCCCTGCAGCATAAATACTTACAGAATCTTGATCCACCTCATTAAAGTACATGACATGCTGCATGGATATCGAATCAAATACAATAAACCCCATGTGAACACTTTCCCCGACGAAATCTGGCCAGAGTTTCACATTTATCAGAGGGAGAGCGTTGCATTTCGCAAAGTCTTTTGGACCTTTTCTCCAGAAGCAGATCGTTTCATTGATTTCCAGTGAGTCTTTCCCCTTGATGCGGTTTCCCAATACGATCAAATTATTTTCAATTCTAGTTATCTCGTATAGGTTTTCACTGCCATTATCGTGATATCTGGAGTTACTACCAAAGCCAAATATCCAGTTTTCATTGTTCGTATTTGAAATATAAAAATCTTGAGGTAGTTTCATGTATACATGATCACCTACGAGGCTATCCACGGTTAAATACTCACCTTCCATTGAATTATCTTGTTCAATATTCCATACAATAGTAGGTTCATCCAGGATAAATGAAAATCTGTCACGTTCTATAGGGGTCTCACATGCAGTGATACTGCAAATGAAGATGCTTATGAATACAACTCGACACATTACTTTATCAGAGGTAATCCCTGTTCTTTTTTGAACTTTAAGGTGAAATTCTCCAAGTAGGATTTACGCCAGCTTTTCGCCGCGTAGATATTAATATATTCCATGACGGGTAAATCATCTTGAATAATAATAGCATCGGCTAAATCAATGGTTGATGGATCTATGAGATGTTCTCCTATTTTGTGTTCTCCTTCAGCAAGTCGGACATGGATATCCGCACTATCCCAGCTCGGTTCTTTGAGGTATGCCAGATAAAGTAAGTTTCTATCTTCTTCAGCTTGGTCGCCCGCACTAGTGTCAAACAGTTTAACCTTGAAGCCTGCCTTTTGCATGGTTCTTATCAAAGATCTTCCAGGAAGTCCTTCTTTTCCGGACAAAAATCCGTTGAAATTCACTACGATCAACCCGTTGTCATCTAAAATCTTTTGTACATCCTGAAATGCTTCAAGACTGAGACCATGAGAGGGAAGTATTTCACCATTGAAAATATCGAAGAGGATAAAGTTGTATTTCTTTTTCGAGTTCTTGATATAACGTCGGGCATCATCCGCATACATTTTAACTCTCGATCCTTTTAGCCCGAAGTAATTCTTACTGATATCAATAATACGTTCATCTAATTCTACGGCATCCACATTGTGTTGAGTGTAATTGACGAGTTGCTTGGGAACAATTCCTCCGCCCAAGCCCAAAATTAGAGACTTGCTGCCTTCCGGATAAATGTCAGCAGCGGCAGTTACATAATTAACATAGGGCCACTGGGATTGTCCCCTCGTTGCGATATTGGAATTTTTTTCACCCTTTACCCAGGTTTGTCCCATTCGATTAATGAAAAGAATTCGGTTTGGCTGGTCATTCATTTCAAAATCAGCGACAATTAATTGGCCGTTAATACTTTCTGAGAAATATTTAACCTTAAAGTCATCTTTATTGGGAAGTTTGAAGTCGCGTTGAGCAAGAAAAATACTAGTAATACCCAACACAAGAAGCGGGACGGCTAACTTATATTGCTTCTGCCTTGTATAAAAGAGTATTGGAAATAAAGATGTCAAAATAATTGCGGTCAGCAGTGTATTACTAATTCCGATCTCGGGAATGAAGAAATATCCGGCCATTAAGGAAAACAGAATGCCTCCCATCGTCGAGATGCTGTATAACTTTCCAACGACTGATGAATTATCTCCGTATTGAAGATGGAGATGTGCTACAATTAATGGTGTAGACGCACCAAATAAAAGTAATGGAATGAACAACACAACTCCAACTATTGTCCAAGTAAAAGTGGATGTCGCAAGGTCAGCTCCTGAGCTATTTTGCAAAGAGAGCATTAGCCACCCCAGAAAAAGTAAAAGTGTGTTTACTCCAAAAAGTCCAACGATGAAACTCTCAGATCTTTCCTTTTTACTCAGATATCCTCCCAAGAAATAGCCCAGAGCGAGTGCGCCAATGGAGAGGCAGATCATCGTTGCCCAAATAATAATCGAGTGTCCAAGGATAGGTGCTACTATAAGGGGTGAAGATGTTTCGAGGAGCATTACAAGACCTCCCTCAAGAAACGCCAGTGCCATCAACTCATTCTTTTTCATTCGAAGTGCTTTTTACAAGTGTTGATAATCCTGCGGCAAATAGTAGTAGTACTCCTAAAATAAATGAGCTGTTTCGCACTCCAAGGCTTGGTATAAGAAGAAATACGGTGAGTAATAAGAATAGAATGCCACCTACAGTGCCCAGTCCAAAGATCAAACCGGTAGCAGCTGATAATTTACTATTCAATTGGTTGAGTATGCCGATAATTAATGGAGAAACGGTTCCCATGAGAAAAACAGGTAAAAATAGAATTAAAAAACCCGCAATTATTGCAGCTGTTTTAACATTCATGCTTAAAAGAGTTGGTAATACACTACTCGCTATAAAGGTGGATGTTAGCACAAATACTGCTGCTCCTGCAAGTGAAATTGTAAGTCCTTTTCTTGCATTTTTCAAAGACATCCGACCACCGAGCCAATAGCCAGCGGCCAAACCGATCAATGTAACCGTTAAAATACTTGTCCAAACGTAAATGGAAGCTCCGAGATAAGGGGTGTAGATCTTAGCACTCAGTACCTCGAATGCCATGAGCGATCCTCCTTCCAGAAAGGAAACTATTAACAGCAGACTTTTTCCTGATTTACCCATTATTCAGAAGTGTTTCTCAATATTACAAAGAATCTTATTGAACTCTGTCTCTTCCGGAGAAATTCATCAAAAGTGCACCGTGAATTAATCAGAGATCATTAATTTCGGCTCGTGAAGCTGCATTACAAAGAATTGGGACAGGGAAAACCAATGATTATCCTTCATGGATTATTTGGATTTTCAGATAATTGGCAATCACATGCCAAAAAGCTCGCGGATTACTATCGCGTATTTTTGGTTGACCTCCGCAATCATGGTCATTCGGATTGGAGTGATGAATTTTCATACGATTTAATGGCACAGGACGTATTGGAGATAATGAACGATCAAGGATTAGAGGATGTGATTATTCTGGGTCATTCAATGGGCGGCAAGGTAGCAATGCGTCTTGCCCAGATTAATGCAGGTATTTTGGAGAAGCTAGTCGTGGTTGACATGGGGATTAAACAATATCCAATGCATCATGAGCACATCATTGCAGGTATTCGATCTATCCACATAAATAAGATCACAGCTCGCCGTCAAGCAGAAGAGCAATTAAGTAATCACATTGACTCCGATGGAATCAAACAGTTCCTTCTAAAGAATATTTATTGGAAGGAAAAAGGAAAGCTTGCTTGGAGAATGAATATTGACGTACTCGAGCGAGAGATGCCTGAAATATTAAGCGCACTTCCAAAGGTAAAGGTAGATGTTCCAACGCTTTTTTTAAGAGGTGAGCTATCTAACTATATCCTGGACGAAGATATGGATGAAATTGAAGAACTATTCATGGATTCAGATTTCGTAACTATACCTGATGCAGGACATTGGGTACATGCTGAATCGCCGGAAATGTTCATCAATGAACTGCTTTCGTATTGTCTGAGGTGATTTTGGTCGATGAGGATTGTAGTTTAATCGAAAAAACTATGCGCTCACAGCATAATACTGTATTTTTGTATTGTGAAAACACTACAAATCAGATTGTTGGCCATTCTAATAGGTCTAGGCACTCTTAATTCTGTGCAAGCACAGACGCAGGGTCCAAACCCTCCAACCTCTTCGGTTGTAAACGGTTCAGGAGTGGCATGGCTCGCAGCGACTACTATAAATGGATTTGTTTCTGATGATATCCGTTGTCGAACACCGCAGTTGAGTAAAGATGAAGTTTCAGAAGCTATAATATTCACAGATTTCAATTTTAATATACCGTCTAGCTCCATCATTTTTGGAATAGCTGTTGAAATAGAAAGGTCTGCAAGTGATCTTTCAGGTGAAGGAGGTGACATAGAGGATAACAGCGTTCAGCTGACAACTGATGGTTTGAGTTTTATTGGAGATAACAAAGCCTCAGGCAACAAATGGCCGAAGGCAACAGATGGAATAGCAACGTATGGTGGAGCGGCTGACGATTGGGCGGCTGGCTTAACTCCTGCTATGGTGAACTCATCGAGTTTTGGAGTTGGAATTAGTGTTATTAAGAAAAAGAATAAACAGCGTAGAGCTCGTATTGATGCAGTGACTATTACTGTGCATTACAGTGTCTCTTTACCGGTTGAGGTCCAAGATTTAAATGTCGTTCGCCAAGGTCGAAATGCTAAAATTCTTTGGTCTACAGCATCTGAATTAGATAACGATTACTTTACCGTGGAAAGATCTCTAGATGGTTCTTTCTGGAATGCCGTGGGTTCGTTAGAGAGTATGGGAAATTCAGCCATCCATAGAAACTACGTGATTACTGATTTTGAACCGTTAGAAGGAGTTTCTCATTATAGATTAAAACAGGTGGATTTAAATGGCAACATTAGCTATTTTGGACCTCGTTCTTTCGAATTTGTTTCAAATGAGGAGCAAATATCATACTATCCCAACCCCGCTAATTCGGTCTTGACAATTGATCGAATGAAAATTGGTGAGGAGTCCTATGAAATTTATTCATATCAAGGAGTGAGAATAACAGAAAAGACGAAGGCATTAGCGAATGGTGACCATCGCTTAGTTCTATCTTTAGAAGACTTAGATCCAGGACTCTACCGAATCCAAATTGCTGGACAGAGTTATTCTTTCATCAAGAAATAGAAATCAAGCTTTAATTTCTTTAGCTTCAAAGAAACTGCAAGGATGGAATCTGGTCTATCTTTGTGATAGCGACAAACCCAACATCTTATATGTGGCAAGTAATTTGTTACGTTCATAGTAACAAAGCTCCTTATAGATCGTTTTATGAACATGCGAGGTTTCCTTTTTTCCACCATCTTTTTGAGTCTGCAGTTTGCAGCCTTCTCGCAAGTTCTTTTCTCCACTACAAAATATGATTTTGGCAATATTCAGTCTTTTGAGCCACGATATGTAGACATTATTCTATTCAATAAAGGAGATAAACAAGAATGGCTATTGAGTGTTAAGAAACCGAGAGAGGTGGTGTACATTCCCTCCAATCAGTTTATCGAAAAAGATAGTTCGATCTATTTACGCTTGCAAGTGAATCCAAAAACCAAAGGCAAATTCAGCTACAGAGTAGAGATCTACACAAGCGATCGTAATGAACCAGAAATCGTAAAGCTCAATGGTACCCTAAATGGTGTCGATGAGAGTTCTTCTGACATATTTACGACATGTCCATCATTTGGAGAAAGACCCGGAGGGAAGAACCCTTACGGATTTGACTTAACAGTAATTACAATTGATAAGGAAACACGAGAGCCATTGTCAAAGTCCGATGTTACATTGATTCAGAGTGGGCAACCTATTTGGACGAAATTCACAGATCGTAAAGGGAAAATAACAGAAGAAGCATCTCTTGGATTTTCTTATTTCTATGCACGTCATGAAGGATACTACCCAGCCGAGGAAGGAGCATACATTAACTTTAAAAGAAACCAGTTGGTCCTCGAATTGGAGAAAGATCCAACGGCGGATACCGAGATCATTGCTGAAATTCCGAAAAATGATGAAGTGATCGAAGAAGAGGAGGAATTCATCATTGAAATAGGTGAACCGCTTGAAGATCTTTCCGAGAAAAAAGATACGGCCTTCATCAAAGAGTTAGAAGTTCCGGAATCAATGTCTTCTTTGGAGGATGATAATTTTGATGATGAACTTTTCGATGCAATCAATGTTGTTTTTGTATTAGATGTTTCTTCGTCCATGAACAAAGGCGACAAAATGGAACTGATGCAGTATTCATTATATCAATTGACTGATATGCTTCGTTCACAGGACAGAATGGGAATGGTAACCTATGCGTCAAAAGCGAAGGTAGTGCTAGAACCAACATCGGGTGCCGATAAATCGAAAATTAAAGAACAGGTAAGTGCACTTGATGCAGGGGGCTATACATCCGGCGGATTAGGAATTAAGCTGGGAATTAAACAGGCGAATAAAGGATTTATCGAGGGAGGTGTGAACCATGTGATCATTATTACAGATGGAGAGTTTAATAGAAATTCTTCTGATTACCGAAAAGCAGTGCGCAAGGCGAAGCGCAAGGGAATCCACTTGTCCGTAGTGGGTATCAAGATCAAGCCGATCTCAGAAGAAAACATGAAGAAGGCAGCTAAAACCGGAGGTGGACATTACGTGCCAATTCATGAACTTTCAGACGCGAAGAATAATCTAAAGCAAGAGATAAGGGTACTAACGTATAAGTTCTAAACTTTGACGGAAGGATAAAGAATTTCAAAAGTCATTTTGTCTGCATTCATGCGAACAGGCATACCCAGAGGAACGGTGAATTTATATTTCACATGTCCAATCGGAGCGCCGGAAAAGACAGGAATATTCAAATGGAGGAAATGTTGTTCAAAAACCTCTTCGAGGCTAAATGAACGATCAGGTTCCTCAGGCTCACAATCACGAAATGTTCCCAATATAAGCCCTGCTATCTGATCGAAAATACCATTAAGCTTCATGTGTGTGATCATACGGTCGATGCGATATGGTTCTTCCATAACATCTTCAAGAAATAGAATCTTGTCTTTCCAATCTGGTAAATACCCAGAACCAATTAATGCACTCATTACTGTGAGATTCCCTCCAAAAAGAATTCCCTCCGCTTGTCCTGGAGATAACGTTTTAGGAGATCCGCTTAAAAACTCTGCATCCGGCAATTTGAAGTTTACGCTATGCCTATCGATTAAAAGATCTTTAATGTACTCCCACGAAAAACTATTCCAGGAAGAGTTACCCCCAGGTCCGTGAAAAGTAACAAGTCCAGTTTTAAAAGTGATAGCATTTAAAAGCGTAGTCATATCGCTAAACCCCATAATCACTTTCGGATTTTCCTTTATAGTATCGAAGTCAAGGTATTCCAAAACACGCGCGCATCCCCAACCACCTCGTGTGAAGAATATACCATCTACATCCGGATCTTTGATCATTTCCATGAATTCTTGAGCCCGTTCTTTATCCGGAGCGCTGAAGTATCCATACTTCTTACGCACATTTATCCCTTCTTTCACCTCAAAACCCTTGGAC
>JALRKF010000008.1 GCA_023254905.1 Crocinitomicaceae bacterium
GATAGAATGCGACCTACGGCCCCTCCTACCTTTTTTATTAATCTGATCGAAAAATTCAAGTATTCCTCAGAATAAAAACAACGATAATGTTGATTATTTCGTTTCTTTAATAGGAGGAACGATCGTATGAAAATCAAAGACAAAAAACTTAATTTATTTCAAGTCTTCATTAGATTTTTACCTTTTAACCTTATTGTTGGTCAATTTAAGCATAACCTATTTTCTATAATTTTCTGGGCTTTCCTTTTTGCTATAGTAGCCGATTCACTCGGTTATGCTTTTGGTATCCCATTCCTTTTCTACTCCCCTGAATACATGGGAACCATTTCACCCTGGTCATTCTATCTAGTTGGCTTTGCTCTCGGCGGATTCATTATGGGGTTTAACACCTATAGCTACATTAAACTTGGACCATACTACCCGTTTCTGGTTAGTCTAAACAGACCTTTCCTCAAATTTTGTATCAACAATAGCCTAATACCCATTTTTTTTATCGTCTATTACATCATTCGAATTGTCAAGTTTCAAAATAGTGAGGAAATTACTGATGTCGTGAGCATCCTTTTATATGTTACAGCCCTGTTGCTTGGACTTGGATCATTTCTTACTCTTTCGGCCGTTTACTTTTTTCGAATGCGTTTTCAGTTCATCTCTCAAGACTCAAATCTCGAATCTGAAAAACCAATCAAAAGTGTAGTGATACGAGAAAAAAAATGGTATGACTCCCATCAATTTAACCGAAAAAAAAGCTACATCTATCTTGGTCTAAAGTTAAACTTCCAAGTAAGTAGAGATATAGGCCATTTGGACGAGCATACAGTGCAACAAGTTTATGCGAAAAATAGAACTAACTCCTCCTTTTATGAAATTCTTACGATTGGTATATTTTTCGTTTTGGGATTACTAAGTCAATTCAAAGTTCTAGAAGTACCTGCCGCAGCGAGTATAATATTATTAATCACTGTTTTTTTGATGATAATTTCTGCCCTGCAGTCCTGGTTTGGGAAATGGTTTTATTTCATTCTTTTAGGTGCACTAATTGGAATGAACTACATGAGTCTAAATTCTAAGTTATTTCAATATAAAAACTACGCATATGGTTTAGATTACGAAAATAATTTAACTGATTATAGCATCAATTCTATAAGTAATTATCATTCTAATGACTCATTGATTAATGCATCCTATGAAAATTACATTTCGATACTGGAAAAATGGCGAGACGCCACAGGGGAGGAAAAACCTCGTTTAGTAATTGTTAACTCCTCCGGAGGAGGGTCAAGAAGTGCACTTTGGACCTTTTCCGTACTACAACAAGCGGATTTTCTAACAAAAGGAAAACTTACGAGAAACCTTCATATGATAACCGGAGCATCAGGAGGAATGATCGGGGCTGCTTACTTTCGCCAGTTAATGATTGAAAAAAAAGAAGGTAAAATACCCCACCTTTACAACCCAAATTATAAGGATAATATTGGTAAGGATCTCCTGAATAGATTATCCTTTATGGCATCAACAAACGATATCTTTATTCGTTATCAAAAGTTCTATTACAAAAATCATTCGTACACAAAAGACAGAGGCTTTGCATTTGAAGATCAGCTTATGCAGAATACACAAAACATTTTGGAACACAATCTAGGCTATTACAAAGATTATGAAGATTCGGGAAATATTCCTTTGATCATTTTATCTCCTACCGTTGTAAATGATGGAAGACGCTTGTTAATCTCTCCTCAAAGTCTTCTTTTCATCACACAAAATAATAGCCAAGAGGATATTTATGAAAATCTCGATTTTCAATCAATGTTTAAAAACCCAAATAACATGCGTTTCGCAAGTGCACTTCGAGCAAGTTCAACATTTCCTCTTGTTATGCCAATGGTAACCATGCCCACAATTCCAGAAATCCAATTAATGGATGCCGGAATCCGAGATAATTATGGCACCAAAACCACACTGGCAATTTTACGAAAAGTGAAAAATTGGATTGCTGCCAATACCTCTGGTGTTGTGTTAATTAAGATAAGGGATACAAAAAGTATCCTAGATGATGAGAGCTATAATAAAGTTGGTCTTTTAGATAAGATTACCCTACCTTTTAATAATGTGTATAAAAACTTTCCTAGGGTTCAAGACTTCAATCAAGATGAGCTTATGGAGAACTTCTTGTCAAAAAGCTACTTCCCCATAGATATTGTAGAATTTAACCTAAGAGAGAGAAAAGATGACCGCATAAGTTTATCATGGCATTTAACTCGTCAAGAAAAAAACAAGATAGAAAAAGCTATTATTAGTAGAAATAATCTTGAAGAACTAAAAAGACTGCGTACATTGCTCAAATAAAAAAATGGGACTTCATTCGAAGCCCCACTTTCCTTAACCTGTAATTGTTAATAATTGATCCGTTTTAATATTAACGCAATTCGCTAAAAAAGGTTTCATTTTAGCCTTTTAACGCCAAATTAACAAAGTGTTATTCATAAGATTTTACGTTCTGAAACATAGTAATTGACGTTTAGAATAAATTTATAACATGCAAAAGGATATATCTATTCAAGCCCTCGTGAAATTGATCGACGATCCAGACGAAAATATATTCTACCATATACGCGATGAATTGATAAATATTGGGGAACAAGCAATTCCTTTCCTAGAAGATTCGTGGGAAAAAGAAAACTACGGACTTATTTTTCAATCTAGAATTGAACAATTAATCCATGATATACAGTTTAATAATGTTAAGGCAAAACTGAGGAATTGGATAAACTCTCCGGAGAAAGACCTTCTGGAAGGCGCTATCATTATTAATGAATATCAATATCCAAATCTGGATGAGAATAAACTAATTGAAAAGATTCAAAAGATCAGAAAAGATATATGGCTTGAATTAAATGATTATCAAACAGCGTACGAAAAAGTCAGGGTTTTTAATAAAGTCTTTTATGGTAGATATGAATTTGCGGGTAATTCCAAAGACTATCATTCGCCTTTAAACTCATTCTTGAGCACGGTATTGGAAACAAAAAAAGGAAATCCATTAGCACTAAGCCTTATTTATTCTGTTATAGCACAAAGCCTAGACATGCCTGTTTATGGTGTAAATCTACCTAATCACTTTATTCTAGTTTACCTTGATGAAAATGGAACTAAAGCCTCTTTCAATGAAAGTAATGAGCATGGTGCCTTATTTTATATCAATGCATTCTCTCGTGGAGGAATATTTGATGATAATGAAATCAACGCATACCTAAAGGGCATCAACAAAACTTCCATAAGAGAATATTACGAGCCATGCTCTAATTCTGCGATATTGACTCGAATGTTAACAAATCTCATCAATTCATTCCAACAAATAGGTAACAAGGAAAAAGTGGACGAGCTGACAGAACTGCGATCACTATTTGACCCTGTATTCTAAATCAAATGCATCCAAGGCTTTCAGCAGATCATTATTGATATCCACCTTTATTGATTTTGACAACATATTTACTTCGATTTTATCAAGTGGATCAAAAACCAAAAAATTTACTAGACAATTTCCAGAGTTTGATTCAAACACCTTGCTGAGATCTGAGACCATTCTCTGATCTAATGATTTCGTTGAAACTTTTATATCGAGGCGAGATGCTCTTTTTTCGCGCAGGGTTTGAAGCATCTCGATACTATTAACCGTGAACTCAAGCTCTTTTCTTCTGTAAGGAATTGCTATTCTACCCTTCACAGCTATGAACGTTCCGGGATTGATAAAATGCTTATACTTCAAGTAATTTTCTCTCCACAGAAAAATCTTATGCGAATCGTTGTAATCCTCTATGGTAATTGTACCAAAAGCATCCCCTTTTCTGGTAAATCTATGTTCCGCATCCGTTATAATTGCTCCAATTAATAGATCCTTGTTCTTATGATTTTCCATGTCGTTGAGCATAGAAACCTTTCCGTTACAAAAGGAATCTAGTTCTAGTTTGAAGTCATCCAAAGGGTGTCCGGAAATAAAGATCCCAATTACCTCTTTCTCTCGATTTAGAGCATACACATTCCCCCACTCCTCAGCTGCTGGGACTGAAGGTTCAGGCATTTCAACACCACTACCAGGTCCAAAAATAGTTACCTGCTTGGAGTTCTTACTATCTTGAAATCCGGCACCAAACTTCACTACATTTTCCAAAAATGTTCGACCACTATCTTCCTTAAAGTATTGTGCTCGGTGAATTCCATCAAAGGAATCAAAACCACCAGCGTATGCAAGACTCTCTAATGCCTTCTTGTTACAAACACGTAGGTTCAATCGCTTGGCAAGGTCAAAAATGGTTTTGAATGGTCCATTTTGTTCTCTTTCTCGAACAATCTCATGTACTGGTGCAGATCCAAGACCTTTGATAGCCCCTAATCCAAAACGTATTGCTCCCTTTTTATTCACAGAGAAGTGATAACCGGATTCATTGATATCCGGTCCTAAAACTGGGATACCCATTCTTCGACATTCCTCCATGAAGAATGTCACTTGCTTAATGTCGTTCATGTTATTACTTAACACTGAAGCCATGTATTCTGCAGGATAATTAGATTTTAAATATGCAGTTTGGTATGCAATCCATGCATAACAAGTAGAATGAGACTTATTGAAAGCATATGATGCGAATGCTTCCCAGTCTTTCCATATCTTTTCAAGCTTTTCAACGTCATGCCCATTTTCTGAACCACGCTTCAAAAAAGCTGGCTTCATTTTATCTAGAACATGT
Organism: Crocinitomicaceae bacterium; assembly: GCA_023254905.1. Taxonomy (GTDB): domain Bacteria; phylum Bacteroidota; class Bacteroidia; order Flavobacteriales_D; family Crocinitomicaceae; genus UBA4466. Next base: position 4,743 of record JALRKF010000008.1, read on the forward strand.
TTTTGTTTTTTACCCATTGCCTTGCGGAGAGTATCTGCTTCACCCTTTGTGAATCCCGAAAGCTTTTGCGACAGAAGCATTACTTGTTCTTGATAGACTGTTATACCATAAGTTTCCTGAAGGTACTCCTCACAAGCATCGAGGTCGTATTCTATTTCTTCCTCTCCATGCTTACGTTTAATGAAAGATGGAATATACTCAAGAGGTCCAGGTCGATACAATGCATTCATAGCAATGAGATCGGCAAAAACGGTTGGCTTCAATTCTCGCATGTACTTCTGCATCCCCGCAGATTCGTATTGAAAGATACCCACTGTTTCCCCGCGTTGAAAAAGTTCATAGGTTGCGGTGTCATCTGTAGGGAATTCATCCGGAACCAGATCTATACCTCTATTTTCTTTAACATTTCGAACAGCATGTTTTATAAGAGTTAAAGTCTTCAGACCAAGGAAATCCATTTTTAATAATCCCGCTGATTCTGCAACAGAGTTATCATATTGAGTACAATACATGTTGGAATCCTTTGCTGTTGCTACGGGAACAAATTTTGTAATGTCGTCTGGAGTAATAATTACACCGCACGCATGGATACCTGTGTTTCGAATAGATCCCTCAAGATTTCTTGCCTGATTGATAACACGCGCAGGAAGATCAGTTCCTTTTGACAAGGCGATCAACTCATTTGCTCTGTTAATATCGTCTTGATTATTTTTAAGCTTCGCTCTCAACTCTTCATCAGATAGTTTGAATAACTTACCTAAACTGATATCCGGTATTAGTTTCGCTATACGGTCGGCTTCCGGCAACGGTAAGTCAAGTACACGAGCTGTGTCACGTATAGAAGATTTAGCAGCCATTGTTCCATAAGTAATGATTTGCGCTACCTGATTGGATCCATACTTATCGATTACCCAATCAATAACTCTCGTACGCCCCTCATCGTCAAAGTCAATATCAATATCGGGCATTGACACACGATCAGGGTTCAAAAAACGCTCAAATAGCAGATCGTATGCAATTGGATCAACATTCGTGATACCAATACAATAAGCTACTGCAGATCCAGCGGCAGAGCCACGTCCAGGACCTACCGAAACTCCCATATCTCTGGCTGCCTGACAAAAATCTTGAACTATTAAGAAATATCCTGGATATCCCGTTCTCTCGATCGTCTCTAATTCAAAATCCAACCGTTCTCGGATTTCATCTGTAATTTTATCGTAACGTCTTTCGGCACCCTTATATGTCAAATGACGTAAAAAATTATTTTCACCCCTTTTTCCGCCGTCTTCGATGTCCGTTTCATCTTGAAATTCTTCAGGAATTTCAAAAGCTGGAAGCAATACATCTCTTGCCAATTCATAATGTTCACATTTCGATATAATTTCATCAATGGATTCAATTGCCTCAGGTAAATCCAGGAATAATTCCTTCATCTCATCCTCTGTCTTGAAATAATACTGATCATTCTCAAGTCCATAACGAAATCCTCTACCTCGACCAATTGGTGTCGAAACTAGCTCATTATCTTTTACACACAATAGAACATCGTGCGCCTCTGCATCCTCCTTTTCTATGTAGAATGTATTATTTGTAGCTAAAAGCTTAACATTATGTTTCCTCGCAAGTTTAATTAGCGTCTCATTTACGCGATCTTCGTTCTCTTGACCATGACGCATGACCTCTACATACAAATCTTCACCAAACTGATCTTTCCACCAGATTAGAGCTTCCTCAGCTTGATTCTCACCAACATTCAAAATAAGGTTGGGTACTTCACCGTAGAGATTCCCTGTTAACACAATTAACTCCTCTTTACACTGCTCTAAGAGTTTCTTATCTATTCGTGGAACGTAATACATACCTTCGGTATAGGCCAGTGAAGCAAGTTTGATTAAGTTTTCATAACCTCGTTTATTCTTTGCTAATAGCACAACCTGGTAACCATTATCCTTCTGCGATTTGTCTAAATGATCTCGACAAATATTAAATTCACATCCAATAATTGGTAAAATTTCTTTTCCATCGAAGTACTCTCCCTTTTGCTCCGCTTCCGCTTTCTTCTGTTTGATGATCTTATTGTGATCGGATACATTTTTTTCAAAATGAAATGCAGCCATCATGTTACCCGTATCGGTTAATGCAACGGCTTTCATGTTCAAATTTGCCGCTTTTTTAACCAATGCATTTACTTGGGTTGTTGATTGAAGTATTGAGAATTGCGTATGGTTATGTAAATGACAAAAACTGACATTCTCCAAACGCTTTCTGTTCTCATCAATCTCTTTGTCGACAATTCCTATGGACTCTTCCGTTGGCTGAAGCTTTGCACTCTCTTCCTTTAGATTGAGATGCTTCAGACCAACCACCCCTATAGGAATCGGATTAAATTCCCTGAAATCTTCTAAATACTTTTCCTCCTGTTGGAGCTCTGTTGGCGAGAATACTCCACTCCTTACGAGCTCCAAAAAGCAACGAGTTGTTGCTTCGACGTCTGCCGTTGCGTTGTGCGCTTCATTGAAGGCCTCACCAAAAAGATGACGATGTAGCTCCGTTAATGTTGGCAATTTAAATCGGCCTCCTCTACCCCCAGGAATCTTGCAAAGGTTAGCAGTTGTCTCTGTACATGTGTCGAGCACAGACATTCCCAATAGCGACGTTTCAATATCATATCGGTAAAATTCACAACCAGTAACATTAATGTCAAATCCTACATTTTGTCCTACTACGAATTTCGCCTTAGACAAGGCCACATTGAACTCCTTAAGTACTTGCTCTATTGGCTCACCGAATTTAGATGCCAATGCTGTGGAAATTCCATGAATTTGTTCAGAGTCAAATGGAATATCAAAACCATCTGGATTGACTAGGTAATCTTTATGTTCAATAAGTTTACCCATGTCATCATGCAACTGCCATGCGATCTGAACAATACGCGGCCAATTACTTTTATCTGTAATTGGAGCGTTCCAGTCACGAGGTAAACCAGTAGTTTCCGTATCAAATATGATGTACATAAGCCTTCGGGATGTCGAGAGCGAAAGTTACGAAATCTATTCTCTTAAAATTTCAAAAAAATCGGGGAGATATTAACAAATGAACATCAACTATTTATCCTGTGGGATGACATTCACTTTGATACGGAGCTTATGCGTACCTGTTTTGGTGTTCGTGTGAACGATTACAGCTCGATCCTGAAAATAGTATTTACCTGAGGTGTCAAATGTTACTTTAAGCTCTGCCTTATATCCAGGATTTATCGGCCGGTTTGGATATGTAAGTTTAGTGCATGGACATGCAACTTCGTAATCTGAAATGATTAACGGCGCATTACCCGTATTTTCGACAAGAAAAGTATGCTCAAGGATTTCTCCTTCAAGCGTCTTCGGGAACTTAATTACAGATTTATCTATACTAAATTCCGCCTCCTGGGTAAACCCAGTGGCGGAATTCAGAAATATCACTATGAGCGTGAAAAATATTTTCACTTTAGTTGTTCGCAGGTGCTCCCGAATTATTTACAGGTGCTGATCCTGTTGGTTTTGGTAGAACGTTACCTTTAATTCTAATCACTTTTGTTGGTTCATTAACTGCATTCGATGTAATTGTAACGCTTTTGTTAATCGCACCAGTTCTTTTTGTGTCATACTTGACAGTAATTGTGGCTGTTTGTCCTGGAGTAACAGGTTCTTTAGGCCAAGATGGAACTGTACAACCACAAGAACCTTTAGCATTCGAAATAATTAATGGCTGGTTACCTGTATTGGTAAAATCAAACGTACATGTTCCATCTGCACCGTTTTTAATTGTTCCGTAATCATGGACTTCCTTATCAAACTTGATTTTAGCTCCGTCTTGAGAAACTTCTTGCGCTAAAACTGAATTTGTTGCAACTGCAGCAACAAAAAACATCAACATTGTAAATAATACCTTTTTCATATTTTTTCGATTTCGTTCGTTTTAAAAATTTACTTTATCAAATATAGTGCAACTTTCATGTAGTCCGGTATTTTTAACACATCGTTAACAAGAGAGAAAATTTGTTTAATCCAAAAAAGATTTTTCGTTCTTTCGTAAACGGACCTCATACTGCTCACGTTGCTCCTCAGTGATATCATTTTCATTTAACATGAGCTCTATGTATTTCTTGATTTTTTTTGGATTTCTTGGCTTGATAAAAATATCATAGTTTGTGATTTGACTCTCGAGTACCATTCGTCTATTTACATAATTAGGATACTGGTCAATTACCATATCGGCATATCTCACTGCTATTCTGTAATCTTCCATACCAGAATACAACATATGCGCTTTATCTAAACAAACGGCCGCTAAGGTATCTTTAGGGTAACTTCTGTAGTAACTCAATAAGCTATCGATCAATTGCAGTTTTGCTTTTAATTTCTCGACATCATTGACAGAATTCAAAGAAAGTTCTTTGGCATACCCCTCGAGCTTTTGAATGTTTTCAATAGCATTTATTTGTGACTCTGTGAATTTCCTTGAATCTTTGAGAGAGGAATCAGCACAAGAAGAAAAAATCAACACCAAAATAATAACAAAAGTAATTCTCATCTTCTCCCTTTTTTTACTACAGGAAACTTCATTTTATAGGAGACCTCAACATCCCCCTTTG
>JALRKF010000066.1 GCA_023254905.1 Crocinitomicaceae bacterium
TAAAGCCGTGAGACTACCTAATACGACGAGTAGACGAGAGGCTTCATCTTCACAATCCGCATTAATGATTAAACGCAGCTCATCTTCATTGAATGGTTTGGGTTCCTCTTCAACGATGGTCATGTTTTTCACACCTCCAAAATACGACTATTCGCGATCAATACGATGTTTGGCAATAATTTTGATACACTAAACACGTTATCCTTTTAGTTTGTTATAAATTTGCTTCCTCGCCTGTTAATAAGTTAAATCAAGGAAAGAAAACAACATAATGAATAAAGTAATAAAAGACTGGAACGAGATTAAGATCAACGACAGTTGGGGTATATTTAAAATTATCGCCGAATTTGTTGAGGGGTACGAGCGTATGGCAAAGATTGGTCCATGTATTTCAGTATTCGGATCGGCTAGAACAAAGCCTGATAACAAATACTACCAAGTCGCTATTGAAGTTTCTAAACTACTTGCTGAAGGAGGGTATGGAGTTATTACAGGAGGGGGACCCGGTATTATGGAAGCAGGAAATAGAGGAGCACAAGAAGGAGGAGGTAAATCTGTAGGGCTGAATATCGATCTACCATTTGAACAAAACCATAACCCATTCATTGATCCAGAGCACAATCTCGAATTCGATTACTTCTTCGTTCGAAAAGTAATGTTTGTAAAATATGCACAAGGTTTTGTCGTTCTTCCTGGTGGCTTTGGTACCCTCGATGAATTATTTGAAGCTTTAACATTAATTCAAACAAAGAAAATTAGCCAAAGACCAGTAGTATTGATTGGAAGTGAATATTGGAATGGACTTATGGAATGGATTAAAAATGTAATGTTAGAAAAAGAAGCAAACATATCCCATAAGGACCTTAACTTGGTTCGTATTGTGGATACTGCCGAAGAAGCGTACGCCGCCATCGATGATTTCTACAAGTCGCATAAACTCTCACCAAACTTCTAGTATATTTGCCATTAGAATTAGAGGACAAAACTAATGAGTAAGATTAAGAATTTTATCTCGAGTAAAACCTTTGCTTTGAACATGGGAGCTATTCTCGTTGTTTATATTATCCTCTTCTTATCGGTTAAGTCGTGCTTAAACAATCAAACTAATCACGGGCAAAAAATAGAAGTTCCCGATCTTATTGGTAAAAATGAGAATAACCTTGAAAATATTTTAACCAACACTGGTTTGCGGTATGAAGTACTTGACTCTATTTACGACCCGAAGAAGGTTGAGGGAACAGTAATGGAGCAGGATCCAATGCCCTCAAAAATATCTAAGGTTTTTGTGAAAGAGGGACGAGTTATTAAAGTGCGGGTATCTAAAAGAAGTCAACTTGTAGAAATGCCTGATCTTGTTAGTAAATCTTTACGTTTTGCTGAAGGGATTTTGCGTAATCGTAATTTTCGATACAAACTTGACTTTAGGCCGTCAAAGGAGTCTCCGGGAGCAGTTCTCGAGCAATTGTATAGAGGCAGACCAATCGAAGGTGGTAAAAAATTACCAATTGGATCAATGATCAAATTAGTGGTTGGTCAAGAGGTAGGCGGAGCGCCAACTCTTTTACCGAATTTGTATGGACTCACAATAGACGAGGCTCGCGCTCGTTTAAAATCAGTAGGTGATTTTGAATTTATTCCGGTTTGTCAAGATTGCCAGACTTCTATTGACTCCATGCAGGCCAGGATAGTCTCACAGAACCCAGCGTTTTCGGATGGCGCATTAATCATGACGGGAAGTACAATAACCGTTATTGCGTCAAAGTCTTTTGTACCTGAACCGAATTAATTTGTAATTATGAAAATACGATTACTTTGTTCTTTATTATTATGTTGTTCGCTTGTTAAAGCTCAACATGGGGAGGGAATCGAATCTATTACTGCCAATCCTGCATTGATTCAAAAAGATGCGACAATGAAGCTTTCAAAATCTAATTCAGACACTTTTGACAGCACATTCATCTATCTCTCCGATACATTATATTTACCCTTATTTGACGATTTTAGTTCAAACAAATACCAGGATTATGGAGCGAATTATACAGACCCTGAAGTTACCTCAATTAAAGAATACAGATTGCTTGATTTGAGTGATATTCCTCTAACAATCAATACACTATATACGGCTCAACAAACGTTCAGAAGGACCTTCGATATTGGAAATGGCACATTCACAGACGATAATTTCACAGGAACACAGATTAAAGTCGGAGACCTTTCTGAATACCCCGTGGTTTATGCAACTACTGACGTATACCCTCCTTACTACATTTATGATACACTAGACTATCCAAATGATCCTGATACAGTATGGATTCCTGATGCTGAATTATTTCAGGACTCAGCCACTCAATTTTTTGCACCTTTGTCAGATCCGGGAAAATATTGGCTCGAGTCTGAGACTTTTCTCAACAATACGATGGCATTAGATCCATGGACATTTGGAGTCGCTACCTTTGATGGATTGGACGAATCGGGCTATCCGTATGCGATAAATTCTACGACAACAAACATTGCAGACCACTTGACATCTAAACCAATAAATTTGAGTAGCGTGTCACCAAGTGATTCTCTTTATTTAAGTTTCTTGTATCAACCACAAGGATTGTGTGATGCCCCCGAGTTAGGAGATTCGTTAATACTCGAGTTTTATGATAAGAATACTGATCAGTGGAATCATATTTGGTCAACCGAAGGAGGAGGGGTCCAGGATTTTCAAGTTGGACATATTTCAATCAATCAAGCAGGGTATTTTTCGGATGCCTTTCAGTTCAGATTTAAAAATTGGGGAGGGTTATCAGGTAGCCTAGACCACTTTCATTTAGATTATTTGATGTTGAGAACTTTATCAGGATATCAAGATACCTTGTTCAAAGATTTTGCAATGACTTATCCCATAAATTCTCTGTTGCAAAATTACACATCTGTACCATGGGATCATTACGTAAACAGTGTTATTAATCGAATGTCCAATAATGCACAGGTCGTACTAAGAAATGGAGATAATGTTGCGGCGAATAACAGTACGCCAGGTGAGTTGGAGATCTTTTACGGAGGAACGTCACAAGGTGGTTTCACATTACCAGGATCGGCCTTATCAAATGGAGATCTGAATTACGGACCAAGAACAACCTATTACTCTTATCACGATTTGAGTGGAGGCTATCAATATTCAAATACGCTACCAGGACCAATTGAGGAGTTCGATATTCTTGCAAAAGTATCTGCTCAATTTCCCAACTTTCCTGGAAACGACTCAATTTGGAGCAAACAGAAGTTTGAAAATTATTACGCCTATGATGATGGATCGGCAGAATTAGCCTACGGGCCTACCGGTAATCAGGCTAGATTGGCCATTCAATATACACCCTATGAAGCGGATTCTTTAATTGGTGCATATATTCATTTCGTGCCGACAGTAACGGATGTGTCGAATAACTTGTTTCTGCTAACCGTATGGGGTGATGATAATGGAGAACCAGGGCAAATCCTCTATGAAGATGATGCATTCTTTCCTCGTTCCCCGGCCTATGAATATGATCGAAATATTTTTACAGAATATTACTTTGAGGATACTGTAAAAATTCCTGTCGATGGAACCTTCTATGTTGGTTGGAGACAATTAGATCCAGAAAGGTTAGGTGTTGGTTTAGATATGAATATCGCCAACAACGATAAGACTTTCTTCAGTATAGATAATGCTGCTACTTGGCAAACCTCTATTTTTGAAGGTTCAGTTATGATTCGTCCTATTTTTTCGACAGCATACAATGCATTCCTTGGAATTGAGTCCGAGGATCAAGACAAAATTGATTTAGCCGTTTATCCGAATCCTTCTCAAACAGGCTTGTTTAACTTATCTAAGACGATTGATTATGTCGTTGTAGATTTATTTGGACAAATTATTACTCAAGAGAGAGGGAATAGAATTAATCTTACAAATAGCCCATCAGGTGTATATTACGTAAGAGATATGCATTCGGGATGGAATTCAAAAATCGTTAAGCTTTGACCGATATAGAGAATCGAGAATTGGAGGACGATTCAAACGAGGAGCTTTTTGAACATTTTAAGTTTCAAGCTGATCCTGGTCAAGTGGTAATAAGGGTTGATAAATTCCTCATTGACAGAATGCCAAATACATCACGTAACAAAATACAATTGGCAGCCAAGAATGGTAATATTCAGGTAAATGGCACGAACGTCAAGCAGAATTATAAGGTAAAACCGGGGGATGAAGTGGCACTCGTGCTACCATATCCAATCCGAGAAATTGAGTTGATTCCACAGGATATTCCGTTGAACATCGTTTATGAAGATGATCATGTGGTTGTTGTGAATAAACCTTCGAACATGGTTGTACATCCTGGATATGGAAATTATAAAGGGACGCTTGTGAATGCACTAGTTTACCATTTTCAAAATTTGCCTAAAAAAATAAACGATTATTACGGCCGACCAGGACTAGTACATAGACTAGATAAAAATACAACGGGCCTACTTGTTGTTGCAAAAACAGAAAATTCATTAAATAATCTTGCTAAACAGTTTTATAACAGAACGACGGAGAGACGTTACTGGGCATTAGTCTGGGGTGATATTGAGGAAAGTGGAACGGTATCTGGAAATGTAGGAAGGTCTCTGAAAAATAGGAAAGTGATGTCAGTTTTTCCAGAAGGCGATCATGGTAAGCATGCCGTTACGCACTACAAGGTTTTAGAAAGATTTGGCTATGTAACTCTTATTGAATGTAAGTTGGAAACAGGCAGAACGCATCAGATTCGAGTGCACATGAAACATATTGGACACCCATTATTTAATGATTTAGAATATGGTGGAGATAGGTTACTTAAAGGCCTGCCATCTGCGAAATATAAGAGATTTATTGAAAATTGCTTCTCACTATTGCCTGGTCAAGCATTGCATGCCAAAACTCTAGGTTTTAGTCATCCTAAGGCGGAAAAGTATGTTCGCCTAGACTCTGAACTTCCTGAAGGATTTGAGCGTGTTCTCGAAAAATGGAGAACCTTTGTAAAGGTAAGTTCCTAAATTTAATTTTAGTTAGTTCTTTTTTCGGATTGCGAAATATATGACCTTGGCAGAGGATTGAGAATTATTTTTTGTTAATTTTAGCGGCTAATGTTAATTAACTGCTCTCCGGAGAGAATATAGAAAAAGGCTAAACATGAACACCAAATTATTTGCGACACTTCTTTTCATGTTAATTGGTTTGACAGCAATGTCTCAAACCCGAATGATTCAAAAGGCAAATACGGCTTTCAAAAGTGAAAACTATGCGCTCGCGGCAGATATTTGCTCTGATGTTTACACGAAATTATCCAAAAACAAAAAGAAGAAGGGCGATATGGCCTACAAAACTGCACTATGCTACCGCTATACGGAGAAATATAAGGAGGCTAATGAGTGGTTTGACCGTGCCGTTTTATTGGACTATCAAGAAATAGAACCAGAAGTATTTTTGCATAATGCGGACATGTTAATCATGATGGCTGATTACGAAAAAGCTATTGAAAATTATGAGGCTTATTTAGCATTAGTACCTGGCGATGTGAGAGCGAATATAGGTATTGAATCATGTAAATCAGCAAAGGCCTTTGAAGCTGAGAGAACACGACATGTCGTTGAAAATATTGAGACAATCAATGTAGAAGAATTTGATATGTCCCCAGTGATGGGAGATAGAAGGATGTCCAAAATGTATTTTTCCTCCTCAAGAGATGGATCTACAGGAAAGGCACAAGATCCTCGTTCTGGTGAGGGGTATATGGATATCTGGATGACCGAACTTGATAAAAAAGGAAATTGGAAAGAGCCCAAGCTTGTTATAGGTGAGAATATAAATACTATCGACAACGAGGGAACTGTTGCATTCGATGCTAGATTCAAACAAATGTTCTTTACACGATGTCCGAACAAGAAAAAGACAAATTTAGGCTGTGACATCTGGGTTTCAGAAGCCAAAGGAAAAGATGAATGGAACGATCCCATAAAGATTGAAGGGCTAAAATCTCACGACAGTGTCTCAGTTGGGCACCCATGCACTGTGGATGGGCGTTACTTGATTTTTGCATCAGATATGCCAGGAGGATTTGGCGGCAGGGATTTGTGGTATACTCGCTTTGATAGAAAGTCTGAAAAGTGGTCTGCTCCCAAAAATATGGGACCAGAAATAAATACGAAAGGAAACGAATTATTTCCAACTTTTGCCTTGAATGGTGATTTGATGTTCGCATCAGATGGACGCCCAGGAATGGGAGGTCTTGATATCTACAGAGCAAAAAGAATGGGCGATCCAGCTGATTTCAGTGATCCTAAATGGGAAAACCCGGCAAATTTAGGCTCGCCTATAAACAGCACAGGGAATGATTATGCAATCGTTGAAATGGATGATCGAAACGGTTTATTCACATCTGAAAGAAAAAGTCGTAATGGCGAATATGTCCCGGATCTGTATTCTTACGAACTACCACCAAATCTATTCACTTTAAAGGTAATTGTGAGTGAGCTTGGAAATGCAGAAGTAAAGATCGAGGATGTGAAAGTGACAGTGAAAGGTTCAGATGGAAAAGGTATACCGCTTGGATTCACGAACGATGAAGGATATTACTTTTGGGATAAGCGTCCAACTGATGGATCGAGAATTGTAAATGAAGAGGTCGATTATACGATTACTATCTCGAAAGAAGGTTATCACGAAGATAAGAAAGGATCTTCCTTTTCAACAAAAGGCTCGGAGACTGGTAAAGATTTCGTAATCGATATGGCCTTGCTTCCGAAAACACCAATACGGTTACCGGAAGTTCGTTATCCATTGGACCAGTGGGAACTTCTAGTTGATTCAACAATTAACTCTCCTGACTCATTACAGTTCGTATATGATTTGTTAGAAGAATATCCAAACATGGTTCTCGAGCTTAGTTCACATACTGACGCCAGAGGTAAAGATGAACGTAACCAGAAACTCTCTGAAAATAGAGCAAGAGCTTGTTACATTTATCTAGTTAAGGAAAAAGGTGTTGACCCAAGGAGAATTGTTCCTGTCGGTAAAGGTGAAGCTGAACCAAGAAAAGTTTGGAAGCGAGGAGAGCAGTATCTTGTTTCGAAGCCAGCCGACATGGAAGGTGTAGAAGAAATAGTATTAAATGAAGATTATATCAATCAATACAAATTGGAAGATAACAAAACCTTCGAAATGCTTCATCAGCTTAATAGACGAACAGAGGGTAAGGTAATAAATATGGACTTTGACGCAGCTAAGCAGCCTGGCTCAGATCCTAAATTCTTGGAATATATTCCATATCCATAATTTTTATCAAATATTGAAAAAGGGTATCTGAAAGGATACCCTTTTTTTGTATCTTCTACTACCTAACCTACTGCAATGGAAGAAAAATACCTACATCTCATTTGGGAGATGAAGCGCCTACCGTCGAATGATTTGCTGACTGTTGATGGCGTAAGAATTGAAATATTATCATTTGGAATCCGAAATGATGACCTTGCTGGCCCAGACTTTTTCTATGCTAAGGTTCGATACGATGGGATTACTCACTTTGGAATGATTGAGATTCATGTAAAGAGTTCTGATTGGTATCGACATAGACATCAGTTTGATCGGCGTTATGATAATGTCATCTTACACGTTGTCCACGAATATGATAAACCAATAATCCAGAGTGGTTATGAATTGCCAACTATTGAACTAAATCCTTTCATTGATGCGGAACATTATCTTAAATTTAAACAAGGCCGATTGAATTCTCTAACGATTCTATGTAGGAATCAAATACACTCTATACCATCTATTTATCTTGAGTCGATGAAGTCCAGAGTACTTATTGAAAAACTTACCAAAAAAGTCGAATACGTATCAAATATTGTAGGTTCAGACCCAAAAGATATATTGTATGGTTTGTTAACATTATCGTTTGGTACAGGTAAAAATAAAAATGGTTTCGAGAGAATCCTTCAACATTTGCCAAGGCAAAAGGTTTACGATAATGGGCAATTGTCCAAACATATTTATGTTTTTCAAGCGGAGGCTATATTAAATGAATACAAAAAAACATCTGAATGGAATTACAAAGGGCTCAGACCAAAGGGAAATCCAGAAGTTAGATTTAAACAATTAGTAAATACTTTGGAAAGTATTGATTTGGATCTAATTTCAGGTCACAGCTCATTTAGTTTGTTTGAAAAAGAAATCCAAAAGTTTTTGAATATTGTTGAATTAACCTCTTTCATGAAAGATCAACTAATAATAAATGTTTTTGCTCCCTATTTATGGAGTGTTGGAATGCATCGGGATAATGAAGATTTTAAACAAAATACATTAGATCTTTTGAGTAAAGTAAAGGCGGAAAACAACAAGATTACTCGTAAATGGAAAAATCAAGATATAGAACTAAAAACAGCTTATGATTCTCAAGCTCTTTTGGGCCTCTACAGATATTATTGTTCTGCTAAAAAATGTCTATCTTGCCAGGTAGGATTGAAGCTATCAAATTCATGAAACTTTTACAGAAAACAATCTTTTTTTTCGAGTTAAAATCATTTGGTGTTTGTGAGTGGTGGGCACGAAAATTGGGAATTAAAACATCCAAAGTGAGACTCGGGTTTATTTATGCCTCGTTCGTAGCTCTTGGATCTCCACTGTTGTTGTATTTGATAATGGCCTGGATTCTAGAACACAAACATTACTTTAAGCTGAATTCAAAGAGAAGTACGATCTGGGAATTATAACCTATGTTTTTTCACCGGCAGTTCAGACGAATATATTATTTCCTGTTATTACTTTTAGTAGTGATAACAGGCGGCACCCTTGGCTTCATGATCATTGAGGAATGGTCATTGATTGATTCACTGTACATGACGATTATCACAGTATCAACTGTTGGCTTTGGTGAAGTGAGTGAACTAAGTGATTATGGTAAACTGTTTACCGCTTTTTTGATCATTTTTAGCTTCGGTACTTTTGCATACGCTGTGTCCGCAATTACAGTATATGTTGTCAATGGTGAATACAAAGAATATTTTAAACAATACAGAACTATGCAGGAGGTTAATAAACTAAGAAATCATATCATTATCTGTGGTTACGGTAGAGTAGGGCACCGAGTTACACAAGATTTGATCGATCAAGGCTATGATTGTCTTGTTGTGGATCATGACCCTGAAATTATTGAGGAATACAAGGAGGAGGATGGGTTTTATATCTTGCTGGGAGATGGAACGAACGACGAAAATCTCAAAGAGGCAGGCCTAATGAATGCCTATGGTATAGTGACATGTTTGCCAAATGATGCTGATAATATTTATGTGGTATTGTCTGCACGAGAACTTAATAGGGGCATCACAATTGTAAGTAGAGCAACACAGGATTCATCAATGAATAAATTAAAAGTGGCTGGAGCTGATAAAGTAATAATGCCCGATTCAATTGGTGGTACTCACATGGCTGCGCTTATTGCGAAACCAGATGCAATCGAATTCTTAGAGTCGATAAAAATTAGCAGTAAGAACGAATCCAACATTGAAACCATAACCTTTACACAGCTGCCCGAAAATTTAAGGAATAAAACAATTGAAGAGTTAGAATCTAAAAAGATAACAGGAGTTACAATAATTGGCTTCAGATCACCGCAAGGAAAATATATAATAAATCCACCTTTGGAAACGTATATAGTTCCTGATAGTCAGTTATTTGTCCTCGGAAGTACTTCGCAAATAGAGCATTTCATTCAATATTATGGACTAGAAAGCGATCAAAATTAGCCTTGAACGATTCTTTATAAATCGTTATATTTGCTCGCATTATAAATTACACTACAACTGGATAAAATGAGATATCTAATTGGCCTAATGGCACTTCTATTACCACTTATTAACTTCGCAGCTGAGGCAGGTTTAGATCAAAAAATCGATAACTTCTTTCGCCCTGTAGCCGATTTTATCGGAGGAGTTGTTTTTTATTCAATATCGATTGCCGATAAATCAGTGCCAATTGTACTAATTGTTCTTATTGGTGGTGCAATTTTCTTTACACTTTATTTCAAGTTCGCTAATTTCCGATTGATTCCCATGGCTATTCGTGTTGTAAGAGGAGATTACGATGCGATCGATCAACATGGAACTGATCCTGCAGCAGGCGATCCTACTCCGGGCGGTGATGTCTTCGAAACAATTGCAGTAGAGTCTGCAGAGGGAGAAGTAACACACTTTCAAGCGCTGACTGCAGCACTATCGGCAACCGTAGGACTTGGTAATATCGCAGGTGTTGCTGTGGCTATTTCTATTGGTGGGCCAGGGGCTACATTCTGGATGATTTTGGCCGGATTTCTTGGAATGGCATCTAAATTTGTTGAGTGCACGCTAGGAGTTAAGTACAGAGAAGTAACAGAAGATGGTGTAGTACACGGAGGTCCCATGTATTACCTATCGAATGGTTTGAAAGAGAAAGGGATGGCCGGACTAGGAAAGATCATGGCTGTATTCTTTGCGATAATGTGTATTGGCGGATCATTTGGAGGAGGTAATATGTTTCAGGCAAATCAAGCCGCAGAGCAATTATCAGGTAAATTGGGTCTTACTGGAGGTGCAAGTGGTTTGATTATTGGAATCGTGATGGCCTTGATAGTTGGAGTTGTTATCATTGGTGGAATAAAACGTATTGGTTCAGTAACGGAGAAGGTGGTTCCTTTTATGGCGGTCATTTATGTTGGAGCAGCCTTGGTGATACTTGCAATGAATGTTGGACATATACCTGAGGCCTTTGGGTTAATTTTTGAGGGTGCATTTGCTCCTGATGCTGCACTTGGGGGGGTAATAGGTGTTTTGATTGTAGGTTTTCAACGAGCCGCTTTTTCGAATGAGGCAGGAGTTGGTTCGGCTGCAATTGCTCATTCAGCAGTTAAAACAAAGTACCCAGCGAGTGAAGGAGTCGTAGCATTATTAGAACCATTTATTGATACTGTGGTCATTTGTACTATGACGGCATTAGTTCTTGTGATAACAAATATTGATGGAGGATTTATTGAATATGGTGAGAAGGGAGCTTTAGGAGGTATTGAATTGACGGCGACAGCATTTAATTCAGTGATCCCATACTTCGATTGGGTATTAATGATCGCCGCAGTATTGTTTGCTATTTCAACAATGCTTTCTTGGTCCTATTATGGTCTTCAGGCTTGGAAATATTTATTTGGAAAAGGTAAAGCCGCTGATACTGCGTATAAATTTATTTTCCTTTTCTTTATTGTAGTTGGTTCTTCGATAAGCCTTGGCGCAGTTATTGAATTCTCTGACGCTATGATCTTTGCAATGGTATTCCCGAACGTTATAGGTTTAATAATCCTTGCTCCGAAAGTAAGAGAAGAACTTGGTAAATTTAATAAAGCTATCAAGGAGGGTAATAGTGCCAATATCAAAGCGCAATAGAAGAGGGGTTCTATTACTCTCAGCAATTTTATTGGTGATTATTTATTCACCGAGAATTCTTGCAGGTTTAACCAAGAATAAGCATTTAAAGTATTCTATTGAAGAATTAGATCTAGTTGAAAAAGAAGTTCTAGAATCGAGAACAACAAAAAAGAATTCAACGATTAATTCAAAGAGATCACGATTTGTAAGGCCAAAAAAGAAGTTTGATCCAAATTGTTACACAAAGTCTGAATGGATTAGTCTTGGTCTTTCTGAGAAACAAGCAGATGTTGTTTTACGCTTTACTGAACATGGCGTAGATTCGAATGATGATCTTCAAAAGATCTTCGTTATTTCAGATGAACTCTTTGAATTAATTAAGGACTCAACTTATTATCCTTCCGAAATTGATCGGCAAGGTGAACTCAATTCTAAAGAGCAACTTGTAACGATCGATAAGTTCATTGTCGATTTAAATACAGCGACAAATGAAGAATTAATTAAACTCGTTGGTATCGGTGATTACTATGCGGAAAAGATTATTGAGTATAGGAATCGATTGGGAGGTTATAACCGTCCCGAACAGTTATTAGATCTTTGGAAGTTTACACCTGAAAAACTAGAAAAGATTAGGGAACAAATAGTGATTTCTGGAAATGTTCGTAAGTTGAACATTAACTTGATCAACTATGATGATCTGGTAAAGCATCCATACATAACAGGAAAGATAGCTAACTCAATAGTAAAAATGAGGGAGCAACGTAAAGTCTATAAAAAAATGGAAGAATTACTCGATTCGAAACTCATTGATCGTGAATTATTTGATAAATTAAAACCTTACTTGAAAATATAATTATGGATATTCAGAATAAGCTGAAGAACGCGATCCGAAATGTGCCTGATTTTCCTAAATCAGGAATAAATTTTAAGGATATTACACCAATCATGCAAGATCCAATGCTCTCGAATCAGGTATTGGACTGTTTGTATCAGAACTACCTTAAAAGTGGAGTAGATGTTATTGCAGGGTTGGAATCTAGAGGTTTTCTTTTTGGCTATCCCTTGGCAATGAGACTGGGTGTCCCTTTTGTGCTTGTAAGAAAGAAGGGTAAACTTCCTTATGAAAAAGTCAGTTTGGAATATGAATTGGAATACGGCAAATCAACGATCGAAATGCACACTGATTCCATTCAAAGAGGGCAACGTGTATTGATTCACGATGATTTATTGGCAACAGGAGGATCAGCCGAAGCAGTTGCTCAGTTGATTACAAAAATGGGTGGCGAGATAATAGGATTCGACTTTTTAGTGGAGCTTGAATTTCTGAATGGCAGACAAAAACTGAACCGTTTTTCAGACAATATTAGTACTTTTGTGACCTATTAATTTTACTGTTCAACACAAGAGCTTACCCTTTATGAATTTTGAAATCAACGAAAACCAGAAGATGATCGCACAAATGGTGCGTGATTTCGCTGAGAAAGAAATACGTCCTTACTTAAATAATTGGGATCGTGATGAAGAATTCCCAATTGAAACCATGAAAAAAATGGGTGAACTTGGTTTGTTGGGAATCTACATTCCAGAAGAGTATGGCGGGTCAGGTTTTGGTTATTTTGAGTATGCAACAGCATTAATGGAGTTGGGAAAGGTTTGTGGTGGGATCGGATTAAGTGTTGCTGCGCATAACTCATTGTGTTCGGGTCATATCTTTTATCATGGAAGTGAAGAGCAAAAAAGAAAATATTTGCCAAAATTAGCTTCAGGAGAATGGTTAGGTGCATGGGGACTGACTGAGCCAAATACAGGTTCAGATTCCATGCGTATGAAAACAACTGCGGTAAAGGAAGGAAATGAATGGATTATTAACGGTGCAAAAAATTGGATCACACATGGTTTGTCAGGCGATGTTTCCGTTGTTCTTATTCGCACGGGTGAGTTACTAGACAGTAGAGGGATTACAGCTTTCATTATTGAAAAAGGCACACCAGGATTTTCTGCGGTAAAAATAAAAGATAAGCTGGGCGTTCGTGCAAGTGAAACAGCTGAGTTGATCTTTGACAATGTTCGCGTACCCGAGGAAAATGTGATCGGTGAAATTGGAATGGGTTTTATCCAAGCCATGCAGGTACTTGATGGTGGTCGGGTATCAATTGCGGCATTGAGTTGCGGTGTTGCGCGCGGGGCATATGAGGCATCTGTGAAATATGCGAAGGAAAGAGAACAATTTGGTAAACCAATTGCACAATTCCAGGCCATTGGCTTTAAACTAGCTGATATGGCTACAGAATTGGAAGCGGCAGAGTTATTAACGTTTCAGGCAGCATATCGAAAGAATAATCATCTTCCAATGACCCGTCAGGGTGCTTTTGCGAAGTATTATGCAAGTGAGGTTGCTGTTAAATGCGGTAACGAGGCTGTTCAAATTATGGGAGGCTATGGTTACACCAAAGAGTATCCTGCTGAAAAGTTTTTACGCGATGCGAAGCTAATGACGATCGGTGAAGGAACGTCAGAAATTCAAAAGGTGGTAATTTCAAGAGATTTACTAAAATAATTTTTGTTTTGATAAAAAGGTTGTATATTTGCCATCCAATTTTGACAAATAACAAAGAAAGATATGTTGATTATTCCAGTTAAAGAAGGCGAGAATATCGAAAGAGCGATCAAGAAGTACAAAAAGAAATTCGACAAAACGAAAGTGATGCGTGAATTACGTGATCGCAAAGAATTCACCAAGCCTTCCGTTCTGAAAAGACAGCAGAAGATCAAAGCTTCTTACAAGCAAAGAATTCAGTCAGCAGAACTGTAACATTCCAAAGAGATTTTACGTAAAGGAGCATATGGCTCCTTTTTTTATATCCAATTTTTTAGACTATCTCAAGACGGAGAAGAGATATTCTGAACATACGCTGAAGTCATATCATAAAGACCTAGTTCAATTTTTGGAATTTTCATTGATCGAAACGAAGGATGATTTAATTGAAGTGAGACCAATTAATATTCGTGGTTGGATAGTTGATTTAATGGAAAATGATTTTTCCGCAAGAACGGTCAATCGAAAGCTGTCAACCCTCAGAACTTTCTTTAAGTATTTATTGAAAGAGGGTATCCTTCAATCGAGTCCAATCAAAACAGTAAATGGCCCGAGAATATCTAAGCCATTGCCCTCATTTGCAAAAACTGAACAGCTCGACTCACTAAAAATTGATGACCTCTTCCAAAAAGATTTTTCTGGAATTCGTGATAGATTAATGTTTGAGATTTTCTATCAGACCGGAATTCGCTCAAGCGAACTGATTGGGCTCACAGTTGATCGAGTAAAACAGGATCAAATAAAAGTTATCGGTAAAAGAAAAAAGGAACGAATAATTCCTATAACTCCTGAGTTGAATAACTTGATACAGGAATATAAAAAACTACGTACAAAATTCAACACTGAAACGAATAATTTCTTTGTGCTCGATAACGGTAAAAAACTCTATCCCAAGTTTGTCTATAGAAAAATAAATAACTACCTTTCAATTGCTACGGATTTAGAAAAGAGAAGTCCGCATGTACTAAGGCACACATTTGCAACACACATGCTAAATAACGGTGCGGGTCTTGAAATTTTGAAAGATCTTCTTGGACATGCGAATCTATCAGCAACTCAGGTTTACACCCACAATTCGTTTGCGCAATTAAATACTATTTATTCACAGTCCCATCCAAGGGGACAAAAAACTTAGGCACTATGGACTTCAAAGTAAATTCAGTTAATTTCACAGTCGATCAGAAGCTGGTGAATTTTATTCATGAAAAGGTAAAAAAGTTAGAACTCATGAATAACGGGATCATCTCAAGTGAAGTGTTCCTGAGAATCGATAAGAATAGTACTCAAGAAAATAAAGTTGCAGAGGTAAAATTACTCATGCCAGGACAGGAGTTATTTGCCAAGAAACAATGTAAAAGTTTTGAGGAGGCCACAGATCAAGTGGTCAATGCTTTGAAGAAACAAGTGGAAAAACACAAAACAAAACACTGAATAAGTCTTGGTAATCAAGATGACTTTCAAGGGCGCTCAATCAGCGCTCTTTTTTTTGAAAAAAATTAATTTTATACTTGCTATAATAGATTTGTTTCATAAATTTGCACTCCCTTAACGGGAAAAGAGTTAAGTTCTTTCAAATAATGGATTACCAACATTAAACATTTTGCCGATGTAGCTCAGCTGGCTAGAGCAGCTGATTTGTAATCAGCAGGTCGGGGGTTCGAGTCCCTCCATCGGCTCACGAAATGTTGGGGAGATACTCAAGCGGCCAACGAGGACAGACTGTAAATCTGTTGGTTTTTACCTTCGCAGGTTCGAATCCTGCTCTCCCCACAAA
>JALRKF010000158.1 GCA_023254905.1 Crocinitomicaceae bacterium
TCGTAATCCTCTCCTGCTTCGGCCATATCATCATCATAACGCTCGAAATACCAATTAACACGGACATGACTACGTTTGCCATTAATCTTTTCAAACTTCTTAAAGATATCCAGCAAGCATTTAGAACTAGACGTATTAAAATATTCAAGTCTTACCTCTAATATCGTTTCAGAGCACGGACTCGCGCAATAATTATCAATCCAATCATAGATTGGACTAAAAAATTCAATGGGATTTTCAGGAATTGAGCGACCTGCTATTTTCATTTGTCCTAAGTCTGCATCTAGCATAATATCTGGTGTCTTGGGTGAACTTCTTAATTCCAATTTCTCCATTACTTATCCTACAGTTACATTTAAACAAAAAAAACACTTTCTGCTAGCCATTTCCATTACCTCAAAAGATAGCTTTTGTTTTGATTTTCTCGCAATATCGATAAAACCAAGTCCAGCTGTTACTTTCTTTGAAAAGGATTCATTCTCTAATTTCTTTCGGTACAAATCTCTGAGTTCATCGCTGTTCAATTCATTTACCATGGCAATCCGTCTTTGCAATTGGACCAAATCACTTTCGTTAATCACATTTCCCGTTTTTATTATAAACTGATCACCTATTTGTTGAACAATAATTAAAGCATTGCTTTCACTCGTTTGTTCTGCATCAAGAGCAGCAGCATCAAGATGGTGATGAAGATTTTGAAAACATTCTATTAACACTCTCATCACCCTACGTTTGAGGTCTGTCCGAATATCAAATGTATTAATCTTATTTTCTAAAATACTTATCAATGACATGATAACATCAGCATTTATCGCTCCCTTATATGACAAAATAATATTGTCGTCATCCAGCAATTTATAAATGTCTAATATTGAGCTTTCTGCCATATCACTACCTATTCAAATATACTTAATACACGTGATATTTGAATTGAATCAAGGCTTTAATGTAACTTTGTCTCATGAGCACTAATGATTGGTTTGCTACCTGGTTTGAAACAGATTATTATCATACTCTTTACAAGTATCGGGATAAGGCTGAAGCAGAACATTTTATTCAGCATTTAATCGAGGCTTTAGACGCTCCTAAAAACAGTCGCGTATTGGATCTAGCATGTGGTAAAGGGCGCCACTCCATTACTTTGCATGAACTTGGAATGAATGTGCTTGGCGCAGATCTTAGCTCTAATAGTATTAGACAAGCAAATACTTTTGCAAAAGAAGGACTAGAATTCATCGTTCATGATATGCGAGAAGTAATAAAAGGCAGACGATTTGACTATGTCCTCAATCTTTTCACAAGCTTCGGATACTTCGATAATAAATTTGATAATCAAAAAGTCATCGATGCTATCTCTTCCATGTTGGAAGATAATGGCAAATTAGTCATTGACTTCCTCAACGCAAACAAAGTGATTAACGAACTTATTCCTCAAGAAATAAAGTCTATCGATGGAATCGATTTTAAAATTAGACGTGAGCACAATGGCTCACATATTTTGAAGCATATTTCATTCTATGATGGTGGAAAATCGTATAATTTTACAGAGCAGGTTCAAGCTCTAAAACTTGAGGACTTTAGTCAATTTTTATTCGATGCTGGCTTGGAGATAATTAGTATTTTTGGAGACTTTGATCTGCGACCATTTGACAAACAATGGTCAAATCGACTAATCATTATTGCAAAACGTAGAGAGTGATCATAATAACAGTAACATCTTTGATCGGATCCGTGCTAATTGGAGGATTCCTGGTCCAAATACTTCAGTCTGCACAGAACGAACAGTTTATTAAAATATTATTGGCATTCAGCGGGGGGTTCCTTCTTTCGATTGGATTCATTCACTTCATTCCTGAGCTATATGAACACTCATCAGCGCAAATTGGTCTTTTCATTCTTCTCGGATTCCTTATTCAGCTAATTCTCGAGTTCTTCTCTGGAGGAATAGAGCATGGGCATGTTCATTCTCATGGGGGAAAGAATGTGATTCCTTTCGCTGTTATCTTAGCGCTTGGTGCGCATGCTCTCTTTGAAGGAATGCCACTTGGAAATCAATTGGCTGGTGGAGATATTGCTACAAGTCAGCATCATCATGAAAATGATTTTTCGCTCTTGCTAGGAATTGTTTTTCACCGGATTCCTGTTGCAATAGCATTGATGACACTGCTCTATCAGCGCGAGTTGAAACCATTTGTTTCCTGGATTATATTAATTGCTTTCGCTATAATCTCGCCAATCGGAATGGTGATAGGTTATTATGGACAAAATTCACTCGAAGGATTTGATTTAGATATCATTCTTGCGATCGTTGTGGGTATGTTCTTGCATATATCTACGACCATCATTTTTGAAACTAGCGAGAATCACAAGTTCAATTTCATTAAGCTTCTTTCGATCCTTTTTGGATTCGGGCTTGCATATTTACTGCACTAAGAAATTATCTTCTTGAATGTCAGCCACATGATCTTAATATCATGAGCTATTCCCGGAGATGCGATATACTTTTTATTCAACTCAATTTTATCCGGCATCACCTCATCTAAGTAAGCTTTACGAGGATCTTCTGCCTCGCCTAATATTTCGTTCTCTTTGAAATATTCAATAGATGCATAATCCGTGATACCCGGCTTCACACTCAATATAATACGTTGTTCATCTGTATATAGATCCACGTACTCTTTCACTTCAGGACGTGGTCCAACTATACTCATTTGACCTATAAGCACATTGATAAATTGTGGAAACTCATCTAGCTTGTATTTTCTTAAGAAGTAACCAACGCGTGTAATTCTAGGGTCTTTCATTCCTACTGTGAGCTTACCTAGCTTGTCCGCATCAGGACGCATAGTTCTGTATTTGAACAATCTGAAGGGTACACCATTCTTGCCAATTCGTTCCTGACGGTAGAACACTCCCCCCTTGGACCCGAGCACAATAAACAACGCGATAATTATTCCGAATGGTAGAAATACCATAAGGATTAATATACTCGCTATTATGTCAAAAAGACGTTTCATGAAAGAACTTTTGCAACAGCTATTTTCACAGTTTCGATTACCGTTTTCAAATTATCATCCGAAAGGTCATAGTAAACAGGTAAACTGATCTCATTTGCATATTTTGCGTAGGCTTCAGGATAGTTTTCTATTCGATATCCTCTCTTTGCGTAAGCCGTCAATAATGGTAATGGTTGGAAATGAACATTAACGGCAACATCCATTTCTGCAATTTCTCTTATGATCTCATCGCGTTGCTGTTCAGTAGCTCCATCAACTCGTAGCAAATAAAGGTGATAACTAGATTCTTTTGTATCCGTTTTATAAGGAGGGATGATCGCCCAATCTTCCTGCTCGAAAGCAAACGTATAAGCATCAAATATCTGTTTTCTTCGATCCAGGTTCTCCTGATAACGTTCTAATTCAATTAAACCAATCGCCGCTTGCAAATCAGTCATATTACATTTGAATCCCGGTTCATTTACATCGTATTTCCAGGCCCCTTTTTGTGTTTTGGCAAGTGCGTCTTTGCTTTGTCCGTGTAGGATCTTAACACAAAACTCTTTGTAGATCTCATCATGA
Organism: Crocinitomicaceae bacterium; assembly: GCA_023254905.1. Classification (GTDB taxonomy): domain Bacteria; phylum Bacteroidota; class Bacteroidia; order Flavobacteriales_D; family Crocinitomicaceae; genus UBA4466. Next base: position 3,579 of record JALRKF010000158.1, read on the forward strand.
TCAAAATTCTCCGGCAGGTTGAAACATAATGCTCCACCTTCTGCTGTAGTAAGATTTTTCACTGCATGAAATGAGAATGAAGATATATCTGTTAGAGAACCTGCGCGTTTCCCGTTCAACGTTGCTCCAAAACTATGTGCTGCATCGCTGATAACCAGAATTCTTCCCAGCTTTTCCTGTAGCTCATTATTCGGCGTAAACTGATTAATCATTGCTTCCTCTCTTACCAAAGTGTTCAATGCATCATAATCAGCTAGAAATCCTGAAATATCTACCGCAATGATCGCTTTTGTTCTCGGTGTGATCGCTGCTTTTACCGCTTCTACATCAATATTAAAATCCTTCCCTGCAATATCAACCATAATTGGTTTTGCACCTGAGTGAACGATCACATTCGCGCTAGCACAGTACGTATATGCAGGAAGTATTACCTCATCTCCTTCTCCAATACCCCACCAATTGAGCAATACCTGTACACCCATTGTCCAAGAGTTTACGGCAACCGTAGTTATACATCCACAGTATTCTGTAATGTTCTTTTCGAATTGCTTCGTACGAGGACCTGTAGTGATCCAACCACTTTTTAGTGCAGCTGTTACTTCGGCAATGACTTTATCATCAATACGTGGTGGTGAAAATGGTATCATACTTAATTATTATTCAAAACAGTTAATAGCTCTTGTGCGATCCTATTACGGTTAAAGACTTCAGAAACATACTTTCTTCCGTTCTCTCCGTACTCACTTAGCTTATCTCTGTTATTCACTAATTCTTTGATCTTATTTGTCAGGTCATCCAGGTTTTCGGGCTCAAAAAACAACCCTGCATTTGCCTTGTCAATAAAGTGGCGTTTTGCTTCTCCCTCTACTCCTAATAGTAGTGTCTTTTTCATAGCTAAAGCTTCAAAGATCTTGGAAGGAATCGCTCCCTGGAACAGATCGAGTTTCTTCAACGGTACCAATGCTACATCTACTTCCTTCAAGATCGATGGCATTTGTTGTTTGGGGACTGGTGGAAGGAAAACTACCTTATCCGTCTTCAGCTCTTCCTTCAATGCATGTAGTTTCTCTCTCTCCGGCCCGGCACCTTGTAGTAAGATCTTAAAGTTGTCGTTATCCTTTAATCTGTCAGCCGCCTGGATGAGAAGCTCAAGTCCTTGAGCGTGACCCAATATACCGCCGTAGAAAAACAACACATCCGACTGTTTAAATCCATGTTTACCTCTAAAATCCTGTGCTGCAAACTTCGACGGATCGTAAAAATCTAGATCAACGCCATTAGGTAGCCAATGTACATTTGCTGTTGGGAACCTTTCCTTTATATCATCAACGATACCTTGCGTTTGACCAGTGATAAGGCTCGCTCTCTTATAGCATTTCGCTTCAAGGTTATACGCGATTTTCAACATCGACTTATTTGTAACAACACCTAGTTTCTCTGCACTTTCCGGCCAAAGATCTGACACATTGAATATCATCCTTGCCTTCAGTTTTCTGGACAATGCCATCGCAGAGTATCCGAGGAATAATGGAGGTGATTCTACCATTAAGAAATCATACTGGTTCTTCAGCTTTCGTCCTCGCCAATAGGAAGTCCAAACAAAAGAAAAGTAATTGAGTAAACGTGCAATGATACTCTTCGATCTTGAAACGAAGATCTTCGTTCTATAAATGTTAATACCGTCGATTGTTTCTTCTTTGATCTTCCCACCACGATACTCTTCGAACACCTCCATCTTTGGATAATTCGGCATTGCCGTGAGCACCTCCACTTCAATACCGGCGGCTTTCAGTCTGACTGCAAGTTCATGCAATCTGTTCTGTGGCGCTCCTATCTCAGGCGGATAATACTGTGTCAGAATGAGCAATCTCATTTTTCTTTGCTTTTATTACAAATAAGGTCATTAGCAAAGTTACAGGAATTATCCCAGCCTGTGTCTCCAGAAAAGATTCAAAACTCATGGTGAGTGAAATGACCATAATGAGATATACAAATGGCATAAAACGCACCGATAATGCAGTAATCATTGAAGTGATAATAATTACGAATAAAAGCAAAAATCCAATCAGTCCTAACTGAACCCACGTATTTAAGTACTGATTGTGTGAATTGAGACTCCTTTCCGCTACTCCCGTATTTCCCAGTTGCTTATTTTTCTCGTCTAAAGCATCACTCACATCACCAGTCCCTACACCAAAAAGTAGATTTTCATTAATCAATCGTAAAGATGTGGACCACATGATCAATCGCGACTCATTACTCTCAACAGATGTATTGTTTGCAGTTGAAGCAGACGTGACACCTTCGAACATTTTCTCGAATCGAGAATGCAACGTTGGTGTGAACCAAATTGCACCAATCACAGTGATCACCATAAATGCACTTCCTACTGCGGCTATCCATTTACCCCAGTTTCTGTAGATGTAAACAAATAACAACGGAATAATTAAGATCACTAGGATGAGAATACCAGCTTTCGAAAAGGTTAGCATTGTAATCAAGGCAAATAAAATAGCTGCCCCGAGATATTTCAGATTTTTAAATGTGAAATAGCGATCTGCGGAGAGTAATACACCCAATGCCATGTATGTAGCATAATAGCTTCGATGCATTGAAAATGCCAAATATGATTCTGTGAAATATGCCCAGTGATTATCCTCCGGGTAGTAAACTGATTTAAATGCTGCCTTGCTCAAAGCGATTACTGCAGAAAGGAATAATCCTAAGAGGATCATATCGACGATCTTGTCTTTATTTAATCGGATATCACTGAAAGCAATGATCAATGGCAAAACTAAAAAGGAGAGTTTGATCCCAAGGTCATTCCAGCCAAAGACCAAATTTTCTGAATAGATCATTCCTATAAGGTGGTAAAGATAAAAGGCAATGAACCAAAACAAGGGTTTATTCGGTTTTAAGCGGTCCTTAATTTCTTCACTTTTTGCGGGGAGGAACAAGGTCGTAATCAACATGAAAATCAACAGTAAAGGCATCAAGCGATTAAAGATCGGAATAATCAAAACCATTAAAGCGACTAAATAATCATTCGCTCTCCAGCCTTTTGTATATAGCCTAATACTTCCCATTATTTCAATAGCCAAGGCATTTTGATGAGACGACTTGCAATGAACCATATTACAAGGAATTGAATACCCATTGAAATCATTGTGGCAACAGCAGCTCCTTGAGGCCCGTATTCAGGAATGAATACAAAATTGAGGATGACATTCAACACCGCTACACCAAATGAAGCAATTGCGATGATCATGGTCTTTTCCAAATAGAAAATATATACGCTAACCATTTTATACATTCCATTGAATGCAAACCCAAGTGCAATCCACAATACTAAGTCCATACCTGCTTGAAAGTCCTTTCCAAAGAACATATAGATAATCGGCATGATCAACCAAAGGAAAAGTACCGCAATTAATATCCCGATTATATAGAGATAAGTGATCTTCACCATACGTAACTTATCTTCATTCTTGTCTAATTTTAATTTTTGGAATACCCAAGGTACCCAGGCTTGGTTAAATGAAGTCTGTAAGAGTCCAATTATCTGTCCAACCATAAAACCAACAGAATATATTCCGTTAGAATCCAACCCGTGATAGTGCGTCAAGATCAACTTATCTGAATACATGATTGCAATTCCACTTAAAGTATGGGGTATTAATGGCACACCATAACTAAAAGCATGTCTTAGATAATCCATTCGAAACGCACCAAAGATTAATTTCTTCTTGAATAAGATCAAAACAGCGACAAGACAGCCTGCAGAATACGCGATGACCATCCCGTATATGGACCCAACGAAATCCATTCTAAATCCCACTACAAAAATTAGAACAAGGCTCAGCTCAAGTATCGTTCTACCTATACGGAACGCACCATAATTAATTGCTTTATCCTCCATCCGCCAGATTGCTAGTAGCACTTCAATAACTGTGCTGAACAACGCGTATACAGCCAATACATAAAGTAATTCTCCCGGTATACCTGTTAGAGAGGATAATGTTCCGTTCAAGAAGTAAATAACTCCTGAAAAGATCAGTGCTAGAATCATGTTAAACCTGAATCCAGATGTCAGATAATCTTTGTTATTGATGTCTTCCTTTAAATATTGAATCTGAGCTGATGACATAAGATTGATCCCTACAAAAGGAATCATCAAATTGACCAATGCATTGAAGTTGGAAAGCACTCCGTAATCAGACGTTGACAGATAGTTCGTCAGAATTGGTAATAAGAGAAAAGGAATGCCCGCATTAATGATGTTAGCGATCGTATAGATCCCCATCGACCGTAACATACGTGATCGAATCAACTTCATTTAATCAGCGATTTTAAAACTTCCTTAATGTTCTTTTTAAACCCAGGCTTGATGTTGTATGCATTGCTGTTCATCACCTCCTCTCCATTCACTTCTTTCAACTTTTCCAATGCCTCAACAAACGCCTTTGGCGTATCTACAATATGTGTGTACGGATTATTCCCAATTACGTTTCCAAGTTGTTCCCGACTTTGCCTCTCTATATTGACAAGGATGTTTGGTACTCCCATCGAGAGGGATTCAATTGCCGTTGTTGAATAGATCGTTGAATGCGCATCAACCTCACCTATAGCATCGTAAAAAGATAAAGAAGAAAACCCAACATTGACCAATTCAGGCCACCTTTGTTTATAATCACTCGGCTTCATTCTTCTTGGCTGAACAATGATATCCAGTTTGTCATCGTGGTCTTTCGATAAATTAAGAATGAAATCAACCAATTGATCTCCGATTTCACCCTCCTGCATTGTAAAAAGAACTTGCATTTTTTTCTTTTGCTTTCGCCTATTCCTGTGTTTGTAATGATCAATAATGTAGCTTCCCACAGAAATAACCTCCTTAGTAGGGAACTTATTATCACCGATAAATACTTCTTTTTGGCATTCTCCATTCGTGAAGATCGCATCAGGAAATTGTATCGCATTCATATCTGCTGCATAGAAATAAGCGTGATGATTATCCGTGATCACACCATGCTGCATTTCAATCACTTTAATTCCCTTTTCTTTGAACGCCTTTATGTATCCAAAATTAGTGTAGGCGACAGACATCATAACGAGTTTGGGATTTGGTAACCGTTTAAGCAACATTTTCATGACTCTGTACTGAGCTAGATATTTGCGAATTAGCCACGGATGATTAACACCGCCATCCACAGTTTTCAATAGCTTTTGAAGCTCTTTTTCTCCCTCCAATTCTATTTTTCTCAGAAACAGTTTTGCATAAAGGGTCTCCATCAACATCAACACAGAACGTGAAATTGCCTTTCGAGATGCAATCCTACGGTATGATACATATTGAAAGACCCGGAGTTCGAAAACAAGTGATTTGTAACCCAACTCGTTACCGATATAATCAAAGAGCTTGTCTACATATTTACCATCAATTAGTCGCCTTTCCATGCTCGTTGAGAATACCCAAATATCATAACGACCAAAAATATTCCAGCAACCATAGAAAAGTGATAGTATCTGCTTGACATAAAGACGAATATCCTTCTTTTGGAATGTTTCATGTCCTGTAATCATTTTATGAAACAATCGTCCTTTCAACCATGGATAGACCTCAAAAGTTTTTCCAAATCGTTTCACTTTTATCTTACCAACATCGATGGATGTTTCGATTTCAACCACTCTATTTTTTGTACTCATAACCAAGTTTTAAGTGATGAGTCAAAAGGATCAAAAAGATGAGATCCATAACAGAAAATCCCCAGAAAACACCATAATTACCCAAGGAATAAATAAGAATAGTGATTACTGGAATCCAATTGATCTTCTTCCAGAAATAAAGATAAAAAACAAGGAATAATCCACCAATCAAAACACCGTAACTTGAAAACAACATCAACAAGGAGTTATGCGCATGCATCAGTTTGAACTTGCCTGTTGATTCTATCCAGACGCGCAGCATGAGTTTATCCGATCCATTTCCGAAGAAAAGATTTCGTTCAATGTAGTTTATGTAATTCAACCAGATCAACTTTCGACCGGATGTTTGAACGCTTTCTGCTTGAAGCATTAGCTTATCTCCCCAACCTTTTTTCGAAGGATCAAGCTCGGCCTTCTTCATAGGAATTGCATGTTCTTCAGCGCACCCAACCGCAGCATGTTCGATATCATCAGCCTGCGTAACAGATTCTGCGGCATGTCCTCCCCTTGAGCTCTGATAAAGCAGTGTATTTCCAAATAGAATTGCCAAGGCGATCATCAAACCATAGAACTGAATCGTTGCCTTTTTGAATAATTGCTCGGTAATCACTTTGCGATTTATCGCTATTAGTCTCATCAACCAATAGATCAGCAAAACGAGAATCGCAATACGAGAGAAGGATATGATAAGACCAATTAGCAATAGTATCCTAAACGACCATTCTTGCCATGCATTCAGCCGTATATAATCAATAAGGATCAATGCAATGAATATCTTATATCCTAAAATCGACGAATTGTAGCTTAAGCCAAATACCCGACTATTATAGAGCAACGAATAATCTGTGATGGTGCTATAATCTCCGAGGTCTAGCAGAAATGATCGATCTCCTGAAATATACTCCATCAAACCGACAACAGATTCTCCTGCGACCAAGATTACTATGCCTAAGAATAAATAACGATCGTAACTCAACCCAGACGTTATCAGCAAAAACGGGAATAGGTAAAAAGGTGAATAATAGTCTTTCAAGCACAATACATCCTGACTATTAAAGAGCTTATTCAATCCTGCAAAGAGCATCAAGAGTATAACTCCAACAATAATATTCCTCTCCCTTTTTGAAGTTTCACTAGCGAAGAACTGTTTTGTTTTCGAGATAAGCGTTTTCCGTTCACCGATTACAACAGCCACCACAAAAATTAGAAAGTAATCTACACGCGCTCCCACATATGTTGGAACCAGCAGCAGCAGAGCGTAAAGCAAAAATCTATATGGCTTAACTGTTTCAATCACTTAGTGAGTTTTCATACTTACGAATAATCTTTACAAAGAAAGCCAATAGCCCGAGATGATAAAAAACCTGAATCCATGTGACCCAGCTAATGACTTTAAGAAAATCTGCATTTTCCATGAAGTAAACTGGTACAACGATCGAGAGGATCAAGATCACTGTTCCCGCTATATTCCAATAAAAGTATGGCCGTTGTTCATCAAGAGCGACGGGCAAATAGGACAATGGAGATGCGATCATATTCATGAAAAGCCAAATAGTCATAATACTGCCCAATACTCCCGCTTCAGTCCATTCTTCTCCAAACACAAAACCAAAGAGCTCCGGTCCATAGAAATAAACGACTGCAAACGGGATGATTGCAGCAAGTGTCAGCCCTAATGAAGTCTTAAAAGCAAATCTACACAACCGTTTCTTTTCATCGATAATTGAAACAATTCTGCTAAAAAGTGCCTGACCTACCGCAGCTCCAAGGAAGGTCAATGGAAGTTTTAGAACCCTGAATGTATGGTCGAAATATCCGTAATCTCGGTCTGAAAAGAAAATGATGATCAAGCTTGCCAAAGCAAAGTCCCTGAAGAGATCAACTAGAACATGCGGCAGGTTATACAAGTATAGCTCTCTATGCTTTTTCAATAGTGCACCAGTCTTCTTTGTAGATGCGATTACTAATAATGGCATTTTTCGCAGGTAAATCAATGAAGATGTCGCTAATCCAATAATGACCGCTATTATCAAACCCAATGGCCCCAGTTTCAGCCAACCCGCAGCGACTTTCAAACCATTCGTGATGAACGAATTTGCAAATCGAGCAAGGGAAATAGATGAAAATCTTTCCTCTGCCAATTCCCAATGCGTTCCAATATTAAATAAGGCATGTAAGAAAACACCAGCTGGAATCAGCAAGATCATATACATAGAAGGAATGTCATCTCTTGAGAATAAATAATAAACGAAAAGCGGGATGAGAATTAATATTGATAAGATTAGGCTCCATTTTAGAGAAAACTTGAGTAATAAGGACCTATGGCCAACATGTCGCTCGTTGAGGAAGCCCAACTCAAGTCTGAGGGTTACGAGTGCTGCAAAGAACAATACGATTCGTAAATAATATCCTAATTCACCTAATTCCTCCGGTGTGTAAAGGCGTGTAATTATAGGAATGAACAGAACATTGAGCAGTTGGGCAAATAATGTGCCGCTCAAAAGAATTCCAATAGAATTTATAAATCGTGAATCAGACATTCAAAACTGAGGCAATATACTTCTCGATCCCTTCACCAAACAACACTGGCTGTTCGTATCCCAAATCTCTGGTAGTATCAGAAATATCCGCAAGTGAATCACGGATATCGCCTGGTCTTTCTGGACCATTTACAACCTGTGTCCTTGTATGCAGTTTACCTTCTCTTTCCAGTATCGAAATCACCTTCAATCGCTGTTTTAATTGGCGATCTTACAAAGTGTTTCAAACCGTTTGGCGCATCAGTCATGATGAAGAAAGCATCAGTGTCAGTCAAGAAATGGTTGACTCTGTATCCTTCAGGAATCATGCCCATATTCTTCATTGCATTGATATCGTTATCAGCAGTACCAACTCTTAAAGGTGACTTTAAGATTCTCTCAGCAGTAAATTGTAACTCTTTTGGAATTATCAATTTTCTACCTTGAGTAGCGATTTTTAATCCTCTTTCATCAACGAACGCCGCAATGTCAATTAACGACTGTTCTAATGATGTTTCAGATAAGTCAGCAGCAGTTTCTAACTCGTTTCTAAATGTTCCGCCGCTTACAAGTGGGTGATCCGTAGCTAATAAAGCTTTACCGTCTCCTCCGTTTGCAACGTCGAAACCATTGTTCAAGACTGCAGCAGCTT
>JALRKF010000094.1 GCA_023254905.1 Crocinitomicaceae bacterium
ACCATTTCCTGACAGTCGTCAAAAGAACCATTTACCTCGAGCGCCTGAATGTTTTCACCGAATGTTGTAAGCTGTTTTTCTTGCAGCTCGCTCACTTTACCTTTTGGATATAGAATAACAACATTAACACCTGGCACTTTATAAAAGCCACTAGCTACGGCCCCTCCTGTATCTCCTGAGGTTGCCACTAATACAGTTACATTATTCCCCTCTTTATTGAAATAACCTAAACACCGTGCCATAAATCTCGCACCAACATCTTTGAAAGCCATGGTTGGGCCATGATATAATTCAAGGGAAAATATATCATCGTTCAACTTCACCAAGGGAAAATTGAAACATAATGTGTCCTCGACTATCTCATATAACTTATGATCAGGGATTTCTCCTTCGACAAATTGTTTGATACTCTCAAAAGCAATATCGACATTGGAGGTGTCTGAAATATTTTTAAAAAAATCAGGGTCTAAAGGTGTTATGCGCTCAGGGAAATATAATCCTCGATCTGGCGCGATTCCTTTAATAACTGCAGTTTTAAAATCTACATTCGGTGATTTTCGATTTAATGAGTAATAATTCATTTTTACGTCTTTACAGAATAATTATTCCGCGGTTATTGATGCTGGAAGAATAAACATCAAATTCGAAAGAGGCATTGGAAAGATCCTTTGTTAGGTTTTCTAAGATTCTTTCAGCAATATCTTCACCATTACAAAGCGCGAACACTGATGGACCTGAACCTGATATGCCGCAACCAAGGGCTCCTGATTTTAACATTGTTGATTTTATTTGGGAAAAATAGGGGATTAGTTTCGCACGGTGCGGTTCGATTAAAAGATCATTTAGTGAGGACCGTATTAATTCATAATTATTGGTGTGTAAAGCATGAACGAGCCCTCCCAAATTTGCCGAGTGTTGAACCGCAAGAGATAAATCAACACTCGATGGCAAAAGGGCTCTTGACTCCGAGGTCTTTACCTCTATCAAAGGATGAATGATGACAGCAAATAGAGCCTCCGGAACAGGCAAAGGTAAAATCTCTAAAGGGTCTGTTGACTTTACAAAGGTAATTCCACCGTAAATGGCAGGGGCGACATTATCAGCATGCTCACTCTGACTTGCAACAGCCTCTCCTTTCATAGCGAACTCTACTAGTTTGTCTTTTGAAAAAGGCCTATTAAGCAACTCGTTCATAGCAAACACACTCCCAGCTGCACTTGCAGAGCTGCTTCCTATTCCGCTCCCTGGTTTAATTTTTTTGTCAATTCTTATGTCGAAGCCATGATTGATATCTAATGACTCTAGCATTGCTAACGCGGAAACACCGGCTACGTTTTCAAAGGTGTTTTTAGACAGATTAAATCCTTCAATTTGAGTAATATTTATACCCCTTTTATCAGACTTACGAACATACATTGTATCTCCGACTTCTTTGAGTGCAAACCCAAGAACATCAAATCCACATGCTACATTAGCCACTGTTGCAGGAGAAAATATTTTGATTTCATTCATGTTTTATTGATTACCAGTTCTGATGATATCAGCAAATAATCCAGAGGCAGTAACCTCTGCACCTGCTCCAGCACCTTTAATTATCATGGGTTGATCTGGATATCGGTCGGTATAGAACATTACGATATTATCCTTTCCTTCGAGATTAAAGAAGGGGTGTCCAGGCTCTATCTCTTCCAGAGCAACACGCGCCTTGCCCCCACTATAACTCGCCACATACTTTAAACGACAGCCTTTTTCTTTTGCTTTGACGAAAAGATTTTGATAGTGTTCTTCATCATTTTTTAAACTCTCGTAAAATTCTGAGACGTCCTTACTTTTTAATCCACTTTCCGAGAGAAACGGTACATTCTCTATTTCTTCCAACTCTAAATCAAAACCACTTTCTCTTGCCAAGATTAAAATTTTTCTAGCGACATCCACACCACTTAAATCTATTCTAGGATCGGGTTCTGTATAACCTTCTTTGGCCGCTTCTCTCACTACATCATGAAAACTAATATCTTCATTGAACGAGTTAAAGATGAAGTTAAGACTTCCCGAAAGTACCGCGTGTATCGACAGAATTTTATCACCGGAAAGGACAAGATTATTCAATGTATTCAGAACAGGCAAGCCTGCGCCAACATTTGTTTCATAGAAAAATGAAGCATTAAATTTTAATGCCGTGCTTTTTAAATCTTTGTAATAGTCCAGGCTACCTGAGCATGCAATCTTATTACATGCAACAACACCGATACTATTGGATAAATAATTTTTATAAAAATTAGCAACATCAGGGTTTGCGGTAACATCTACAAATATGCTGTTCCTTAAATTATAAGTTCTCACTTTTTCATAAAAACCATTCACTGTTGCTCTTTCTCCAGATTGAAGCAATTTTTTCCAATTGTTGAGATCAATACCCGATTTATCAAAAATCATTTTCTTAGAGTTAGATAAACCAATAATATTGACATTCAATTTGGATCGTGTTTTTAAAAAATCATGTTGTTTATTAAATTGCTCGACAAGCCTTTCGCCTACATTTCCAACTCCTGCGATAAAAATGTTCAAACTCTTACTTTTAGATTCGAAAAACCTCTCATGAAGTATATTTAAACACTTTTCGGAATCACTCCCCTTAATTACTGCTGAAATATTCTTTTCTGATGCGCCTTGGGCTATTGCCCTAACACTAATATTGTTGCGACCTAAAGCACTAAACATTTTACCACTAATACCCTGATGATCCTTCATTGGATCCCCGACAATTGCAATTATTGACAGATCCATCTCGACGATAAGCGGATCAATTTTCTCAGTTTTAATTTCATAATCAAACGCATTATCGATAGCCTTTTTGGCTTTGTCTGCAAATCCCTGGTTGATTCCTACGCAAATAGAATGTTCAGAGGATGCTTGAGTGATTAGGATAACATTAATTTTTTCTCGCGAGAGGGTTTCGAATAATCTCTTGGAGAAACCCGGAATACCGATCATACCACTACCCTGTAAAGTTAACAAGGCGACATCGGAAACATTACTGATACCCCTTATAGCGTTTTGATTATTGATTTCTTCATTTGAGATGATGGTGCCAAAATCATCTGGTCGAGTCGTGTTTTTAATGTGTATTGGAATATTTGTTTTCAGCGCTGGCTGGATAGTTGGTGGATATAGTACCTTGGCTCCAAAATGAGATAATTCCATCGCTTCTTGATAGGAAATGTACTTTATGGGAGAAGCGTTCTTTACAATTTTAGGATTTGCTGTGTACATTCCGCTGACATCTGTCCAAATAAATAATTCGGAGACATTCAATGCTGAAGCAATTATTGCAGCAGTATAATCTGAGCCACCTCTCCCTAAAGTGGTTGATTCTCCAGACTCTGATTTCGCAATAAATCCAGGAAGCACATTGATTTTATGTTTGTTCGAATTAAAATATTTGGCTATGTTTTTGTTCGAAATTTCAAAATTAACCTGGGCGCTTGTATATGAATTATCGGTTAGGATTAATTCTTGACTGTTCTTACAAATGGCATCATAACCACGATTGATAAATATCTCGGCAATAATAAATGACGAGAGCAATTCTCCAAAACTTAAGAGCCTGTCTTGTGTCTTAACAGACAATTCATTGATCAAGAATATGCCATCCAAAAGAAGCTCCAGATCTGTAAAGCTCTTTTGTACAAAAGAATCTACCGATGTTGATTTATTAGGTAATAATGCTGTTAAAACATCAGAATGGCGATCTTTTATTTTCGAAAGAGACGTCTTATATTCAATATCCTTAGTTTGTGCCTTGTGCCCTGCCTCAAGTAATAAATCGGTAATTCCACCAAGAGCGGAAACCACAACTATTACATTATCAGATTTAACATATTGATCGACTATATCGATAACCCTTTTGAGGTTTGAAACTGAGCCAACAGAGGTGCCTCCGAACTTTAAAACTTTCATATGGACAATTAAATCATTTTTGGATCAACGATGAAAGATAACAAACATTCAGCAATAAGAATTAATAAGATTGTGCGGAGATGAATTTATCATATCTAAGCATGAATATTAACTGCAGATAGAATATTTTTTGATGTAAGCAGGAGGTATAAAGTTGGCGAACAGATAATGTTTAGGGCATAAATCATCCAAACTAGATGAGGGACGTTGCAAAGCGCCGTGCCTCCATATCAGTCTCTATGTAATCAGATAACGAAGGCTGATTAACACTGGATAACTTTAGCATAGTTTCTTCATTAATCTTGAAGATATCAGTGAAACTGATTCTTTCACGAAGGAACGCCTCCACGGCAATCTCATTAGCGGCATTTAAAGCACAGGCCTTGGTTCCGCCTTCTTCCATCGCGTTGTACGCCAGCTTTAAATTGATGAATGTTTCTTTATCTGGTTGTTCAAAGGTCAGTTCAGGATAATCCATAAAGTTGAATCGTTCAAAGTCTGTTTTAAAACGATCCGGGTATGTTAGCGCGTATTGTATTGGGAGCTTCATGTCTGGCAAACCCATTTGGGCTTTCATGGATCCATCTTGAAACTGTATAATACTGTGAATAATGGATTGTGGATGAACAATTACATCTATTTGACCAGCACTCAAATTAAAAAGCCATTTTGCCTCGATAACTTCAAGACCTTTATTCATCAGAGAAGCCGAATCGATCGTGATCTTAGCTCCCATCTCCCAATTTGGATGTTTCAGAGCCTGTTGTTTTGTAACAGACGCCAATTGCTCTTGGTTGTAACCACGAAAAGGCCCCCCTGAAGCAGTTAAGTATATTTTTTCGACAGGATTGTGAAATTCTCCCGCTAAGCATTGAAAAATTGCCGAATGTTCAGAGTCTACAGGATAGATGTTCACACCTGCTGCTTTCGCCTCCATCGTGATCAGCTCTCCCGCAACGACCAGTGTTTCCTTGTTCGCAAGAGCAATAGTCTTCTTTGCATAGATAGCTGCAAGAGTAGGTTCGAGTCCTGCATAACCAACCATCGCCGTTAATACGACATCTACCTCGTTGTACTCAACAACCTGTTTCAGAGCATTACTTCCCGCAAAAACATGGATATCTTCGTTCCAAAGGGCATCCTTAACCATTGTGAATTTTGACTCGTCGACAATCACGACAGCTTTGGGTTGAAATTTGAGGGCTTGTTTTATAAGCAAATCAGCATTTTTGTTAGCGGTAATAACCTGTAGATCGAATTTCTCAGGATAAGCATCAATGACTTCGAGTGCCTGCGTTCCAATTGAACCCGTAGAACCTAAGATTGCGACACCCTTTTTTGGAAGACTCATGAAGCAAAAGTAATCAATAGATTTTGGTAACTATAATAAATACTTCCATGACATTTAAAATATTTAATAATTCACTTTTCTGGTTTCGTTGTAAGGTCATTAGACAGAACAAAACCATATTATAAAATAAGGATGCAGAGCTCTAATTTAAGTATTCTCCAGAGTGAATAAAATTTAGACATCGCTAATAGATTTTGTATATTGAATGATAATAGAGTTAAAATTACATCTTATGAAACCACTACTACTACTAATTGCAGTTTCTGCAATGACCACCTCTTTTGCTCAAGGGATTAATGCAGACGATTTTAATTTAACAAAACCGTCACCAGAAAACCCAGTACAATACAACCTAACACACAAAAATTACACGGTGACAGGTAATGTTGTTAACGCTTGTGATTCAGGCTCAACCACTTTAAGCGTAACGGGCGCTTGCTCTTACGAGTGGTTTTCAGACTCTCTTGGTAATAACTTGATTGTATCAAATGCTGATCTGATTACCCAAACTCTGTATAATGACACAACCTTTTATTTGAGTGCAGGAGATGCGGTGAATTCTACTGCGGTGGCAATTGGGTCACAAACCTCCACTTTTTCGGGAAGCGTGAGAGGGTATTATTTCCAATCGCCTTCAAATTTTACAATTACAGCGTTGTGGGTTCCAACTGATGCAAGCACGGGAACATCGAACATTGCAGTTGTTAGATTCAATAGCGGTCCACCACCTGCGTTTTCCTCTACCACAAATGACTTCACACTTCTCGGTTATTGGCCCCAGGCAACGGACGACTCAATCTATGTTTGTATTCCTGTTCAGGCTGGAGATTACATTGGGGTTTTAGGGAATAGGGGCGATGTTAATTCCTACCTCAGTACTCCGACCTCAACTATCATTGACGGAAATAGTGTAAACCTTATGAGATGCGGCATGCAGTTTCCACTTTCCTCCACGGCTCCACAAGATCTCTGGACTGAGTCTGGCAACCCCATATCGAGAGTATTCTTCTCTTACAGCACCTCAACGGCCTCCTCTATTTCGCCTATTAGCGTAACTGTTCCGCAGAGCTATAATAGTATATCAAACATACAAATTTGTGAGGGCGACAGTGTTGATATCTATGGCTCTTATCAGGATTCAGAGGGCGTTTATATTGACTCTTCACTAACTATTTACGGATGCGATAGCGTGACGACAACAAACTTGTCTTTTTCAGTAGTTGATGTAACTGGATCCGTAAACGGATTAACATTAACAGCAAATTTGAGCGGAGTATCTTATCAATGGATTGACTGTGGTAATGGCAATACTGTGATACAGGGTGAAACGAATCAATCATTTACGGCAAGCGCAAATGGTAGTTATGCTGTAATTATTAATGATGGGACATGTTCTGATACTTCGGAATGCTGGGTGATTAGCAATGTGGAATTGGGAGAATTATACTCGGGGCGAATCGAGATATTTCCTAACCCCACTATTGACAAGGTGACTATTCTCAGTTCTGAGCCCTTCATTAATGCACACCTTTATTTGCTTGATCTAAACGGAAGAGTGATAACTAGCAATGAGGGAATAAATGGAAACGAAATAGAATTGGACATGTCTCAGTTAAGTGTTGGAAGCTATCTTTTGAAGATTAAAGAAAATGAAACTATTTTTCTGATAAAGGTCCTTAAGAATTAATCATAAGTTTTAAAGCCTCATCATGTTGAGGCTTTTTTTGTCGTTTTCTTGAGCAAAGTCATCTACAGTAAAAGAAACTAATTATTTCAATAGACCTCTTGAGAATTCAATACTTGACAATGAAAACATATCAAGGTATTTCAATTAATTTTGCCTCATGAAATATAGGATGCTCACAAATGAAGAGTTGCAAGTTTTCGACGAGGACTTTAAACACTTTTTAATAGTTAATGGTGTTTCTAATGAGGAGTGGGTTGAAATGAACAAGTCTGACAAAGAAAAGGCAACAAGTATTGTCGAACTATTTGCAGATACGGTTTTTCAAAAGGTTTATGAGAAAATGAAGTTTGTTGAGCACAGGTCGGATGAATCGTGTTTGGTGTTTAAGTTCAATACAGAAAACATAGAGTTAATTTCCATAAACCGCAAATCAAAGGATGTTTCATTGTCTACGCCCGAGAGTATTCATGAAGCCCTTGTAAAATATCCTGAATTTCTAACGGCATTTAAAACGGAAAAAGCATACTCGAAAGAGCGCGAATTGGAAATTCATGATATGGTCACGCAAGGTTGCGTCAATTCGAGCGAGGCATTTTGGATAATGTTGGAGAAAGTTATTTCTTGATTAATCGAGAGACCTCCTTTTGACCGTTTTCGATCACCTCTAGAAGATATACACCACTTTTATGTCTTTCTAAGTTAATCACGTAAGTTGAAACACGATCGAATGGCTGTGCCAACGGAATTTCCTGGCCCATTGAATTGAATAGTGTTAGATCGACCTCTCCACTCAAATTATTCAGGTAAAAAATGCCATTTGAGGGGTTTGGGTGGACAGAAAGTTTGTTTTGTGCGGTAATCTCATTGAATTCTCCTAATCTGATTTTCGCGATGAATCCGTCATAGTCGTTCCCTATTCCATTACTAAAAGCATCATTAGAGTTCGACCTTCCAGTAATCAATACTTCATTGGACGACAATAAGATGAAAGACGAAGCATTTTCAAACGATTTTCCTCCTATTAGATGTTGTGTGTGTATGGAGCGATCTGCTGCGAGCTTAAAGAACCAAATATCTTCTTCACCGTTGTTTACTTTATTCTGAATTGTTTCAGAGTAGCTATTACCTAACACTTTTATTAAACCATTTTCTAGTTTTAAGGACTGGATGTAGTCATTCCCGTCGGCACCGTATGTGCTTTCCCATATAATTTCTCCAGATTGATCAACTTCAAAAATCCACCCGTCAGAATTTCCATTATTAAAAGAAATGTCAATATTATTCGAGAAAGTACTTCCGCCGATCATCACATTGCCATTTTCTAATTCGATTATATCGCTGGCAACATCATTGTAAAGCCCCCCATAGGATTGTTGCCAAATGATTTCGCCTTCATTATCTAACTTCATTAGAGAAATGTCCAAGTCTCCATAGTTGTCAGGAACGTCATAATCAATAGAAGTAGAATGACCAAGTAGCATATAGTTTCCATCGTAAAGTTCTAACAGTTCTACCGAGTAGTCCTCGTCTGAACCGCCATAAGTTTTCTCCCATATTGTATTTCCGAATAGGTCCGTTTTAATAACCCAAAAATCCATTTGACCCCGATTGTTAATTTGACTTATTGTCGAGCGTGAGTGACCACTTATAAGAAGGTTACCATCATTGGTTAGAAGAATAGAAGATGGGAGATCAATGAACTCTCCACCAAATTGCTTGTGAGAAACAAGTTCTCCATTACAGTCAAAATTGAAAAGATATAGGTCTTCGTACCCTTTGTTTTCCGAAAAATAACCTGTTCTCGAATCCGACGACACCAACACATGAATGTTTCCATCACCGCCCAGTTTCATGGCGATTCCCATGTCGTTTCCTTCTCCGCTCAATTCATGATACCATTCTTTTATCCCCCCCTCAGTATACTTTGCAATGAAGATGTCGAACTGAGGGCTTCCATCTTCATTTGCCATTTCAATAGAGCCTAAAACGTAAACACTTTTTTCCGAGTCAGATATCACTTCTTCAACGATGTCATTTCCTTCACCTCCAAAAGACTTATACCATACCATTGAAGCCTCTTGTGAAAAGGATGTTGAACCGATCATTAATAAGACATATGTGACTAAGAGAGCTCGCATTTTGTTACCATAATGTTACCAACATATAAATCTTCTAATAACATTTAGTTAACAATTTAGTAACATTGGGTGATATATCCAAATTTTTTTCAATTGTAATGTATCTTTG
Source organism: Crocinitomicaceae bacterium (assembly GCA_023254905.1). GTDB lineage: Bacteria > Bacteroidota > Bacteroidia > Flavobacteriales_D > Crocinitomicaceae > UBA4466. The sequence continues at coordinate 9,246 of JALRKF010000094.1, forward strand.
ACCTCGTGAAAAAGGCTTTGGAAAATAGATTTGGGGCACATCGAGTGCATGAATTGGAAACCACGGAAGGAGAAATTCCTTTATTGATGTTGGACCTTGAACTGAAAACGACAGTGACCATTTTAATGACGAATGGACTAAGCGATTATAAGATGCCTGTGCCAGAAAAAATGGCTGGGCTTGAGTATAACGAGTTGTTTTTCTGTCTACCTAGTTATTGGGAATGGGAGGACCGAACGAATCCAGCGATGAACTGGGTATTTGATTGGATTCAAAAGCTGGCTAAATATGTTGTAGAGAGACAAACATGGTTTGGTCACGGCCACACACTGCCCACAAACAAAAACATGGATTCTCTTTCTCCGACGATGAAACAAAATCACTTGATTCTATTAAATCCTATTCTTCTTGAAGACGAGCTATCTGCAATTAAGGTGGATGACAAAATGATTAACTTTTTAGCGATCGTTCCAATATTTGCCGATGAGATGGACTACAAACAAGGTAAAGGGACATTGAAATTTATTCAGAAACTTCAATCAAGGGGAGTCAACGAGAAGTTGGATGATTTCAGGGCTACCACTTTGCAGAGCAGATGGAAGATACGCTTCTAACTCGATTTAACTTCATTCATTTGATAACCCCATTCATCGAAAGCAAATTTCCAATCGGTTTGAATACGCTGTAAAATACGCTCTGGTATTGCGACAGGCTTGTTCTTTTTAAAGTTTTTAACACCCTCTAAGTACTTTTGAAATAATGGTAGGACGGAATTGAAGTCCCCTAAATCTAAATGTTCATACATACGTTTCAATTCTTCCAATGGCTTATTATCCAGGTCTGCGTACGCAACCTCAATAATTTGATTTTTTGGAATCAGACCACGAAGCTCAAGATAACGTGTTAATGTTTTTTCGTAGCTGATTAAAATGCGATCTTCTATTTCCTTATCTGAGAAATCTTGTAGAAATTGTGTACTAACCGTTTTTGCATAAAGTACACGAGTGGAGGAGTAAACTTCGTAGGGATTTCGATGTATAAATATAAATTTAGCCTTGGGAAACATCTCTGAAAGAACTTTAATCCTTCCAGTGTTATGGGGGTTTTTCAGAAGCAACCTTTTTTTAGGATCTTGAAATAAGAGAATTTTTTTAAGTAAGTCGCTGTAGGTCTTTTTCCATTCCTTTACTTCACTCTCTGTTACATTTTCAAATAGATTCCATTTAGTGAGATAAGTTAGATTTTTCGGAAAAAAGAAAGCGTGCATGCCGCTCATATATGTTCTGTTAGTTAGAGGGTGTTCTTCCTCTTGAGGTGAGTTTGCGTCAATTTTCACATTATCCTGTGGTCTAGTAGAGGGCATAAATGCATTCAGAATAGGTTTAACGATTGTCTTTGAAACAAATGCGATGTTGAAGAAGAAGGCCTGAAAGGCATCCAAGCAAACAAATTGTTTGTCTTGCCAAAGAAGATAATGTAAATGGGTGGTGCCACTTCTCCAGTGACCAATTACGAAGACAGGTGGCTTTTTATTTGGATCGACACTTCTTAGTTTTCGCCTCAAATACAGACGTTGTATACCGCGAAATGGACTCGAAATGAGCACAAAAAGAGTTATCTTGAATGCCATCCAACGTCTACCTTTAGCCACCTTATTTTGACGACGTAATTTTATCCATAAAAGTAGAGGAGAAATGAATAGTTGATGATCAGTTATTTTGTATTCTTTCTCTCTTTCCATCATATCGGAAAGGTAATAATTAATTAAGTCATGAGATATTTGACTTTGACAAGGAAAGACTAATTTTACCAAGCAAACGTTTTTGTATATCTTACCAAAAGTTTTTGATTATTGAAGAAATTTGTACTCATATCTGCTTTAATTGGATTTCTCCTGGATGGGACTTGCCAGACCTTCGTATTTGCCGAATTGACTGGATCGCCAAACTTAAATTTATCAGGGTGGTCCCTTAATGGGAATGCATATGCGGGTGATACTCAAGGCGATACAGATACAGACCCTAACGAACTTGTTCTAACCGACCCGTTCACTACTCAAAGCGGAGGTGTCTTTTGGGATACACCGATTGACCCATCTATATGTTCAAGATGGATAGTTGATTTCGAATACAGAATTTGGGACGGAAACGCTGCAGATGGAATTGCTTTTTGTTTTCTAGATGTACCACCAACTGGTTTCGTTTCAGGCGGAGGAATGGGTGTTCCTGGCACGGCAAATGGTCTCAAGGTAACTTTAGATACATGGGACAATTGTGGGGGGCCAAACCCGGAACTTCAAATATTGAATGATGTTGGATATTATGAGTGTGCTCCTGGTATTGTGAAGATAGAGAATACAACAGGGAATTTAAATTTCGTGCGAAGTCCTAATTACCAACCTGCAAGAATAATTTATGACAACGGCACAATTGAATTTTATGTCAATAGTACGCTTTACTTGAGCACATTTAGCCCGATCACGTTCACAGGCTATATGGGTTTCACGGCTAGTACGGGGGGCTTTACAGATAGGCATTCAATACGAAATGTAATCATTTATACTGAACAGGCCGCTGCAGATGCGGGGTCAGATCAATTTACTTGTTCTGGAAATCCAGTTCAATTAGGCATAGCGCCAAACCCTAATTATGAATACAACTGGTCACCTGCAACTGGTTTATCGGACCCAATGGTGTCGGATCCAATTAGCACAATCGTAAACAACTCGAACGTTCCAATTATTCAACAGTATGTTTTGACGACATCTCTTTCCGGTGTTTCATCTTGCCCAAACACTGATACCGTTTTGGTAACTGTATATCCGGATCTAGATTCAACACTAATTGTTAGTCAGTGTGATCAACCATATACGTTCAACGGCAACTTATTGAATACTTCTGGCATTTACACGGCCAATCTAACCACTGTAAACGGTTGTGATAGCTCAGTCATATTGGATCTAACCATTAATAGCAGTGCGTCAGGGGTTGACACTCAAACCACTTGTGGTCCCTTTTTATGGATAGATGGAAACACTTACAGTTCCAGCACAAATTCGCCAATATACATTATTGCTGGGGGCGCGAGTAACGGATGTGATTCCACTGTTACATTGAACCTAAGTGTCAATAGTCCGGTTAATGCAACAGATATTCAAATAGCCTGTGAATCATACACCTGGATTGATGGAATAACCTATACATCTAGCACAAACACGCCAACTTATACTTTCGCGTCTGGTGCAAGCAATGGATGCGACTCCACTGTTACATTAGACCTGACCATTCTGAATAATAACAATTCTACAGACGTACAAGTTGCATGTGGTTCCTATACGTGGATAGACGGGGTAACATATACTACCTCTAACAACACCGCGACGGACACGATATATGGGGGAGCAATTAATGGATGCGATTCGATTATTTATCTTGACTTGACCATTAACAACCCAATTACCTTCATTGATGTTCAGTTCGCCTGTGATAGTTTCACATGGACCAATGGCGTTACTTATTATTCCAACAATTCCACTGCTCAACAACTCTTTACATCGGGCGCCTCCAACGGATGCGACAGCACTGCGCTTTTAGATCTAACCGTAGTGAGTACACAAATTGGTGTTGATGCACAAGAGGCTTGTGGCTCATATACATGGATTGATGGAATAACATACTTTAATTCAACGAATACTCCAACCTTTGTTCTTTCGGGTGGTGGTCAAGGTGGTTGTGACTCTATTGTTGCGTTGGATTTAACGATTTCATCTGCCCCCAACATAACCTTAAGTTCAGATACTACAATTTGTGCAGGAGGAATGGCGACACTTTTTGCTTCAGGAGCGAACACTTACGTTTGGTCCCCTCTCATTATTAATCAGGATGATATGCAATTGGCAGAGGTTTCGCCTGGATTAACAACAGTTTACAACGTTACTGGGTATAACAATGTTGGTTGCTCAACTACAGTATCAACAACTGTCTTTGTTGAGGAGGTGCCGAATGCCAGCTTCACTGTTTCGCCCTCGGAATTAGACCTCTTGTTAAATACAACTGCAAATTTTAATAATACTTCAAGTGGTGCAGTTTATTATGAATGGGACATGGGAGACGGCACCGGAGTAATTACAACACAAAATGTAGAGCATACGTTTAGTAATCTAAATGCTGGCTCCTATGAAGTAACACTTTATGCAGAGAATAACCTTGGTTGCTCAGATGAATACGTATATACGCTAAATGTTGTTGAGGGCTTTTTGGTATATATACCAAACACATTTACCCCTAATGGTGATAATTTTAATCAATCCTTCAAACCATTTGTTTCAGGTGGTTTCGATCCGTTCATGTATTCTTTGGAAATCTACAATAGATGGGGAGAACTTCTCTTTGTCTCTTTGAACCCAGATATTGGCTGGGATGGGACTTACAATGGAGCACTTTGTCCTGACGATACGTACACCTATAGATTAAATTATAAACTGAAGAATAATGACCAAAAAGATTTTATTTTAGGTCATTTAAATCTAATCAAGTAGTGGACACTGCACACCAATTATAATTCACTATCCAACTAATTTATTGTGTACAAGATGCATTGCTATTTGCACAGCATTCGTAGCTGCACCTTTTCTTAGATTGTCCGAAACAACCCATAAATTCAATGTGTTTGGTTGAGATTCATCGCGACGAATCCGTCCGACAAAAACATCATTCTTTCCCTCTGCAAATAGTGGCATTGGATAGCTGTTTGTTGTGGGGTCATCCTTTAAGGTAATACCCTCTTGATTATGGAGTAACTGACGTACTTCGCCCAGGTCAAAATCTTTTTCAAATTCTATGTTAACAGCTTCCGAATGCCCCCCAACTACTGGAACCCTAACCGCAGTGGCAGTAACATTAATTGAAGGGTCAAGAATTTTCTTAGTTTCGTTTGTCAGTTTCATTTCCTCCTTGGTATAACCGTTCTCCATAAAAACATCGCAGTGCGGCAAGCAGTTTCTGTCAATTTGATAAGGATATACCATTTCTACCTTTGCACCAGAACGCTCATTTTCCATTTGCTCAACGGCCTTCACGCCAGTTCCAGTAATTGATTGATAGGTGCTTACAATAACACGCTTCACGCCATATCTTTTGTGTAGAGGTAGGAGCGTTAAAACCAATTGTATGGTGCTACAGTTTGGATTCGCGATGATCTTATCATCTTTTGTGAGCAGGGATCCATTGATTTCAGGAACAACAAGCTTTTTTGTGGGGTCCATTCTCCAGGCAGATGAATTGTCGATTACTGTAGTTCCTTCTGCAGCAAACTTAGGGGCCCACTCTAACGATGTTTCACCACCTGCAGAGAAAATCGCAATGTCCGGTTTCATGTTTACGGCATCTTGAAGTCCAACAATTTTAGCTTCAAGCCCGCCGAAATGGATAGTTTTACCTATCGATTTTTCTGATGCTACCGGAATTAATTCTGTAACAGGAAAACTAAATTCACGCAATACCTCAAGCATTACGCCGCCAACCATTCCCGTTGCTCCTACTACTGCTACTCTCATTGATCCGTTATTGTAATATTTAGAGCACCAAATTTAGTATATTTATGTGTCCTGTTCAGGCCGCTATGAGAAATATTATACTTTTTGTTGGAATATTTATAAATCTGTGTGTTTTTGCACAGTTAACAGATGATTTTTCCGACGGTGATTTTACAGCAAATCCTTCATGGGTGGGTACTTCGGCTGATTTTACAGTGAACGGTTCTTTTGAATTACAACTGAATAATTCTGTTGCGGCTGTTTCCTATTTGTCGACCCCTCACGGGTTGGTGGACTTAAATAATAAGGAGTGGAAGCTGTGGACACGTCAGTCATTTGCTCCTTCCGGAGGGAATAACGGTCGTGTTTATCTAACATCGAGTGCGTCAGACCTATCAACAGATCCTGACGGGTTTTACCTGCAGCTGGGAGAAGCGGGTTCCACAGATGCTGTTCGTTTATTTAAATGTGTTTCCGGTGTACATACTGAGATATTAGCAGGTCCTGTAGGACAGATTGCTTCCAGCTTTGCTATTGGAATTCGTGTAGTACGTGACGCAACGGCTAATTGGTCATTGTACATTGATGATACAGGAGGAACAAGTTATGTGCTTGCAGGGACTGTAAATGATGCAACAGCGTTGTTGGGAATGCACTTTGGTTTCCTTGATACATACACAGTGAGTAATGCGACAGGTTTCTACTATGACGACATTTATGTTGGAAATGAGATACTTGATACAACTCCACCGGTTTTAGCATCTGCTGTTGCTATTAGCGCAACGCAAGTAGATGTGCAGTTTGATGAGGCCCTAGATCAGCCATCAACTGAGAACATCACCAATTATTCTATTGCTGGATTGACGGTAAGCAATGCTGTTTTAGACGGTGTTGATCCATCATTGGTGCACCTGACGGTTTCAGCGATGACAAATGGACAGACCTACATGTTGACAACTAATAACATTGCCGACCTTTCAGCAAATGTTTCTGGAAACCAAAACACAGATTACAGCTATACGATCCCTGAGAACCCGCTTCCGGGAGATGTGATCATCAATGAATTTTTCTGTGATCCAACACCGCAGGTTGGCCTGGCAAATGCTGAGTTTGTCGAGATCTATAACCGAAGCTCTAAAGTATTTGATGTGAGTGGATGGCAGCTTGCAGATGCGTCGAGCACAGGAACGTGTCAAACCGGAATTTTACTACCTGGAGATTACATTGTCTTATCTTCTACATCAAACATTGATTCATTCGCGGTTGCAACGGGTGTTACGAGCTTTCCAAGTTTGAATAACTCCGGAGATAATATTGTTTTGCGAGACATGAATGGTGTGATCTTAGATTCGATCACTTACACAGATGAGTGGTACAAGGATCCGAATAAAGACGGTGGAGGTTATACTATTGAACGAATCAATTCAAATGACCCGTGCTCAGATGCGGATAACTGGGCTGCAAGCAACGATAATTTGGGAGGAACTCCAGACGAAATTAACTCCATAGATGACCCAACTCCAGACACAGATATTCCAGGAATTAGTCAGCTTATTGCGCTTGCACCGAATTATCTTGAGATCTACTTTGACGAGGGAATGGATTCTACTTCCCTAGCTGATGCTGTATATTCGGTTGCGCCTATACTGACTGTGCTGAACGTTTATGTCTTAGAAGCATATCCGAATAAAGTTATTCTGGAATTTGTAGAGACTATTCAAGGTTCTCAAGTATATTCTTTGAATATTTCATCCGCTGCTGACTGTTGGTTGAACAGCGCATCATTGAATGGCATCTTTGCGTTAGCTGAGCCTGCGGCTCAAGGTGATGTTATCATTAACGAGATTCTCTTCAATCCTACGACAGGAGGAAGTGATTGGGTTGAGCTGTATAACAACTCCGACAAGCTGATCGATCTATTCAATTGGGAAGTAGCCAATTTTGACAATGACACCATAGACAACAATAAATTGATCGAAGAACATTTCTTGTTATATCCGGGTGATTACATGATATTGAGTGAAGATTCCCTTCAGGTAGGACTTGAGTATCCTGCGTATGTGCCGGGTAAAGTGGTGCAAATGGACCTGCCAACATTCAGCAATGACTCATCGACAGTATACATTATTCAAGGCGGGTCTGTAATGGACAAGGTTTCATACAGTGATGATTGGCACTTTAAATTATTGGATGATGAAGATGGTAAATCACTGGAGAGAATAGATCCTGATGGGCTATCAGATGATTCAAATAACTGGCACACTGCTGCAGAACAAATTGGATTTGCGACACCCGCCGATAAAAACAGCCAGTATTATCCCGCGATTCAAAACGGTGAGTTTTCATTCACGAGTAATACGGTGTCACCTGATAATGATGGATATGAAGATGTTCTTCAGGTAAATTATGAAATGATTGAACATGGGTTGATCGCCGATTTCACGATTTACGATGACAGAGGTCGGGAGGTAGCGAAAGTACTGGATAGTGAGCTTCTAGGAATTCAGGGAACATTTATTTGGGATGGTGTGCGCAATGACAACACTAAGGCTTCCATTGGGGTGTATGTCGCTGTTTTTGAAGCATGGTCACTAGACGGAGGCGTGATTTTTACGCAGAGAAAAGCTTTTACCGTTGCCGGGACACTTTAGTAAAGAATAGAATAACAATTAATTTTACGAATACTTTAATTATGCTTTCACCGGGAGCTAAAGGCTGGATAAATAAATATTTTGACCTTGTAGAGAAAGAGGTTATCAATCTTACAATTGATCGACCACCAGAACTCAGAAAACTACACTTCATGCATCTTACTCTAGGTGAAAGTGGGATTACTTTTGGATACCCAATAGATCTAATATTTGCAAAGGAACTGGAGACAAGAGAGTGGACAACTCGGGAGAAACTCAAACTGCTGCTCTTTGAAGCGCAATTATTCGTATACCTTCAAATTCATTTGGATGAACCTTTTAATAAAGACGCTTTCTTGAACAAGCTTTACGCTTTCTATCACTACCATAATGCTAGCTCTATTAAAAAACTATTGAAGATGTTTTCGCGTCCCAACAGGGAGGAGAGAATAGAAGAAGTTCTTCGTGACAGGACAAGTATTGAAAGCAACTATTTTGAAAATAAGTGGTGGGTAAACACACTGAGCAATGCATTTATTTATCTTGATGTGATCCTTTTTGATGATTATTTACACTGGCATCGCGAAGAGGCAATAAAGAATTACAGCTCTTATGCTAAAAATGCCCTGATAGCCTTAACGCTATCAGCATATTCTGATGGACTAGTAGAAAAACATGAGAAGAAACTTTTTGATGTTTATCTCGCATCCGCGAATTTGAATGATGAGAGTCGAGATTTAGTAAAAAGTAAGTTTATTAATGGCGCGTCATTCAATGATTTTTCGTTGTACATTCCGAATCATTGGCTTCTCAAAAGATTCCTTTTCGATCTTTCGGCCTTGAATATATTCTCACATCAAGAATTAATGGATAAAGAAACAAAGTTTCTGGAAGAATTGGCCGTAAACCTTGAGGTTAAAGAGGAAGAAATGGAGGAGTCTTTCGGGATGATAGAGAACTTTGTTCTGAAAGCGCAAGACAAGGCCGAATTCTTGAGTAATAATTCCTCGTATGAAAAAGTCTATAGAAGTTTAATAGTACGCTGGACGAAGGTGTTGGAGCGTAATAAAGATCGCATAGCGGAGGAGCTAAAGGAAAGTAAAGAGCTAGTCTCTTTGGTGAATAAATCGAGAAAAAAAGAACTCACCTTAAAAGAAAAAGAGGCTGTAAAGAAACAGTTCAAAGATATTGTAAGATCAATACCTGCTCTTGCTATATTTATGATACCTGGAGGAACATTGCTTCTCCCCATTGTGCTAAAAGTGATTCCCGACTTAATTCCATCAGCATTTAGAGAAAATGAACTTGATGATTAAATCCCTTGAACTAATATTCAAGATTCAGGATCCATTCGGTCAGCGCCGTTAGGATATCAACAGAAAATGTTTCTTCAATTTCCCCGTATTCTTCCATGGTACAAGTAGCGCAACGTTGCATTAGGTGATTGAGATCGTTCGCAAGAATGTATTTGTTTTGCTTCTTCTCTTTTGAGGTGTATTTGAAGTTTCGAAAAGCATCGTAATTGGATTGTCCAGGCACTTGAATATCCTTCTCTCCATTCACGGACAACATTGGCGCTTTTAGTTGTCGTAAATATGTATCTGCGCGGAATTGTAAAAACTCTCTTCCCCAGTCATTATTGAGGAGGTTGTTGATATTCATAATGAAAATGAACTTGTTGGTCTCTGCTTTATATTCAGCTGGTGCCTCATCGTAGATTGTAGCTAGATGATTGGATAAGCTGTCACCGGCTTCTCCTTCATCAACGGTTGAAATGATCTCGCAAGCATCGTTAAATGCTCTACGGTTGAAAGCGGCATATTCCTCTGTCTTCCCTGCTTGAAGCGGGATCAAATATTGTTGTTCAATAAGAATATCCATACCACTCGTGCCAACAGAGGCTAATTCTATAACGAATGCGAGGTCTTTGTTTTTCGAAGCAGCGATCAATGCGTGCATTCCCCCTTCAGAGTGACCCGCAACTCCAACCGGGTTTTTAGGGCATCCATTTTTCTTCAAAAAGTCAAAACAGGCATTTATATCCGAGGCAAAATCGGATAATGTTGCCTTTGCAAATTCTCCTCCGCTAGACCCCATTCCGCGATCGTCGAACCTTAGACATCCAACTCCGTTTCTCGCTAGATGGTCTGCGATTACTTTAAAGGGTTTGTGTCCCATTAGCTCGCAGTCTCGGTTTTGAGGCCCACTTCCACTCGCAAGGATCACAATCGGCGTTGATGCATCATGACCTTGAGGCAGAGTCACAGTCGCTCCAAGTATGATCTCACCATTTTCGATTTCTACATCTTCGTTGAAATAGCTGACACTGTCGTCACCTACCTCTTGAGGTCTGTTAATAACCAGTTTTTCCTGTAACTCACGCGTAAAGACCGTTTCCCATGTCATGCCGGCCTGACTCATTTCACCAACGATCAATTCATCGTCTTTTTTATACTTTCCGGTGAACTTTAAGTTAAGAGCACTCCACTGAAATTTGATGCTGTCATTCTTGATCTCGATGCGGTTCATTTTGGTTGTGCGGAACTCCTCATCAGGACTAGACAGCTTGATAACCGAATCTTCTGTAATACTCATTGATAGGCGATTACTCATACCCATCACAATGAAAGAGGAGTGCCATTCTCCAAAGAGCTGACAGTTTACGGGTAATGAGAATAGTATAATAAGAGCTGTGAGATAAAGTTTTTTCATCATTTGATCAATGGCAATAAATAACGTTTGCAATTTACTGCAGTGTCAAGATTTTCCTCAATAAATGTGTGACGAGGGTTCAATTCCACCGGACTTACCTCCATGGAGATAAACGATTTACAGTATTCAATATAGTCTTTTGCGTCAAAAGCAATCGTGCAGAGATCAGCAAAATCCGTTCCTTTCACAATGTTTGGATTAACGATGACGTGTCCATTACTGCGGAGAGCGTTGATGAGTTTAAGTTTAACACCCGTGTCTTGTTCAGAATATATAACGTGAACGCGCGTAAGCCAGATCAAGGTGTTCATCTCTTCTTCACTGGGATTGGCCGTGAGCATTACGCCATATTGCTTGCAAATATCCTGCAAGCGTTGTGTAGGGTTTTTACCTGCGATCAGTAGTTTATCGCACCACTCCATTTGACCGAAAACATTCTCAATTAACCAGATTGCACCGGTTTCATTTTCCGCAACAGAAAGGTTCCCGTGAAACAAAAAGAATGGTTTGGTTGAATCGAACGGAGGGTGACCTATCTCTGGTAAAGAGGCTGGAAGCACTTCCGTAGATACGCAGTATTGTTTAAGATGCTCAGCGTCGGACGGCTTGATGGCGAGGATATGATCAGCGTGTTTGAGTATAGGTTCGTAGGCTTTTAATTTTTTCGCCTCACTGCGGAAAAACCTTTTTCGAACACCTGAAGCTTGTTCTGCCAGGTTGCTGTAATACTCATGTTCTATATTGTGCGCCCGAACGATCTTAATACGATTTTTGAGGCGCTCATCACTCATAAAATACGTTGTATGAATACCTTCAAACAGGATAGGTGCATCATCTTTTAGCAAGTTGCGAATAAGGAATTTGTTCGACCTCGTCTTAACAATGAAAGGCAATTTATTCAACCAATCTATCACTGTTTTTCGCCTTCTGTAATACTGTATGTCTTCAACATATTCCTTCAGCTCTTCAGGCATTCCCCTACCATATTCGTAGCAGTGTAGGTGTACCTTCACACTAAGACGATGCAGCGCTTTGATGCGGTAAAAAACATCTATTGCGCCTCCGTAATCTGCCGGGTAGGGCACATCAAAAGCAACGATATGTAGGTGATCAGCCAACTTTTGGATAGATGATTTTAAGTGTTTCTTTTTCCTTTTCCCATTGTTCTATGGCGGCTGCAGACACGGTATTCTCCTTCATTGATTCGAGGCGAGCCTTATCTGCGATTAGTGTTTGCAGTGTTGATGCAAGTGTTTCTTCAGAGAACGGTTCCACAATTTCACCGATCTGATATTTCTCAACCACTTTACGCACTTCCCTAATTTCTGTTGCGACGATCGCTGTTCGTGCGTGGATGTAATCGAACACTTTGTTGGGAAGTGAAAACTTGTAATTAAGACTGCGCGGTTTATCGAGCGTCAATCCTATATCTGCATGATACGTATAACACATCATTTCATGGAATGGTCGTTTCCCGAAAAACAGAACCTTTGCTTCCAATTGCAATTCTTTAACTCGCTCTATTAACTGAGGAACGACATCACCATCTCCCACAAAAAGTAATACTGCATCCAGGTCTTTCATGGCTTCAACGGCCTCCTCACCTCCACGCTCTACATTAATTCCTGCGCCCTGCATGATAATGAGTGTTTTATCCGCGGGTAACCCAAGAGATTCTTTTGAGGGCACATCTTTTGCCTCCCACTTAGGAGAAACATTGCGCACCACATGAATCTTTTTGTCATATTTCTTGGCATAGATTTCCGCGATTGATCCGTTCACTGTATAAACTGTTTCGAGCTTTGGAAAGACCCACTCTTCGATCCTTAACCAGATACGTTGTACACTCGGCCTGTCTATCAACTCCGGAACTTCCGTGAAGAGCTCGTGAGAATCATATACCAATCTACAATTTCGTTTGAAGCGAGAAGCCATGTAGTTAGCCAACAATGTATCCAGGTCGTTTGAAACGAGAAGATCCGCCTTTTTGAACAGTAAGTAGAAAAACAGTCGAAGATTAAAGAATGCATAGAACGCGGCTCCTTTCTCGATCAATAGTTTAATGCGCTTTGTACTGTAAGGTCTTGGCTCGAGTGGTTTACTCAATTTTCGCCTTCGGCCAACAAGCAATACGTCATATCCTTGCTCTGTAAGAAACAGACAAACCTTGTTCACACGATTATCCGTGAAGAGATCATTGGTGACGGAAACAATGGCTTTTGGCATGGCATAAATATAACGTATATGCCCGCTTTAAAGTATATACATTAAGCGTTTGTAAAGGAAGAAGACTACCTATTGAAATATATTTGAAAACCTAGTTTAATTCCGAGATCACTTCCCGTGTAGCCATCAAAGAAGTTTGCATTATAATACAAAGCAGGTTCGAGCGCAACATTATCATTCAAGAAAGCAGCATATCCGAACTCAAGATCAACAATAGAACCAGATGAAGAAAAATCACCAACCTTATTGTAAGAATAGCCGTAACCAGCCTGTAAGAAAAAGTTATTCATGTAATATCTCAGGAACGGCGCGATTGACATTCCCCTAAATGAACTTGCGGATTGAAATTGGAACCAAGCTCCTGCAACAAAGTTATCCGCAAAGGCCAATCCAAATTGTGGAGTTAAGGATAGCGTTGAAGAGGTTTCCCCTTGTTTTGGGATATTTGTGTTAAAACTAGCACCTCCCCCAGCAATCATGGTCCCCCCATCGATTTGAGAATATGTTGTGAGGCTAAAAAGCAAAGCAAAAAGGGTAATAATAATTCTCATGATATTATGATTTTTAAATGATGTTTATGAAGATAATAACTTCTAGGAAATTAAGATATTTTCCAATTCAGAGTGGCCCGCTTCAAGACTCTTTATATCGGAGTAGATGATACGCAATCTGTCATTTTTCTCAGAAAGCTTCGCTGCCGAGGAATTTTTCTGAATATAATCTAGAATTTTTGTGAAGATGATCGAGTCATAGAAAGAGGATTGTGGATTATTTACAAAATATCCGATCATTTTACCCGATTTTAGGACGATCTTCTCGAGACCTAATTCTTGCGCTAGCCATCGTAATTCAAAAGACTGAACCAGCTCTTCAACTTGCGGGGGAATAGGGCCAAATCGATCGCGTAACCGTTCTACAAATGCTTCCAGCTCTTCTTTCGACTTAAGATTATCCATTTCCTGGTACAGGCTCAATCGCTCTGCTACATTATTTACATAGTCATCTGGAATTCGTACTTCCAGATCTGTCTCAAGGACACAGTCTTTTACAAATTCAGTAAACTGATCATTTTTTCTGTCTTTGAACAGCTCTTTGAATTCCGTTTCGCGCAGTTCTTCAATTGCTTCGTTTAGGATTTTTTGATACATATCGAATCCAATGTCAGCGATAAACCCACTTTGCTCGCCCCCTAGCATGTTCCCCGCCCCGCGAATATCAAGGTCTTTCATTGCTATATTGAACCCTGATCCAAGGTCGGAGAACTGGACAAGTGCCTCGAGACGCTTACGTGCTTCAGAAGTCATTGCTGAACTCGTTGGAGCGATGAGGTAACAGAATCCTTTTTTGTTCGACCTCCCTACACGACCTCTTAATTGGTGAAGGTCTGAAATCCCAAAATTGTGTGCGTTGTTAATGATGATCGTATTGGCATTTGAGATGTCAATTCCTGATTCAATGATAGTTGTTGCCAGCAACACATCGTACTCATGCTCGATGAATCCCATCATGATTTTTTCCAGCTCCTTACCATCCATTTGTCCATGCCCAATTGCAATGCGAATCCCAGGACAAAGGCGGGAGATCATTCCCGCAACCTCTTTGATGTTCTGCAGTCTATTGTGTACGAAATACACTTGTCCACCGCGGGATACTTCATAAGCTACCGCATCACGAATAGCCTCTTCATTGAACTGGATTATTTCAGTCAAAATAGGTTGACGATTAGGTGGCGGCGTATTTATGATACTTAAGTCACGAGCACCCATTAAAGAGAATTGTAATGTTCTCGGAATTGGTGTAGCAGTTAATGTCAATGTGTCAACTGTTGCGCGCAAAGTCTTAAGTTTATCCTTAACAGCAACGCCGAACTTTTGTTCCTCATCAATGATCATCAAACCGAGGTCTTTAAACTTCACACGATTTGATGCAATTGCATGTGTTCCGATCAAGATATCGATCTCTCCATCCGCTAGTTTTTTCAGGGTCAACGTTGTATCCTTCTGAGATTTAAAGCGGTTGATATAGTCCACCTTTACAGGAAAACCCGCAAGCCTTTCTTGAAAACTGCGATAATGCTGTGTTGAGAGGATGGTTGTGGGAACTAGAATTGCCACTTGTTTATTATCCGCAACGGCTTTAAAAGCAGCTCTAACGGCCACCTCTGTTTTACCAAACCCAACATCGCCACAAACTAATCTATCCATAGGCGTATTCGACTCCATATCCTCTTTGACAGCAATGGTTGCCTTCAATTGATCAGGAGTATCTTCATACATGAAAGAAGCTTCTAGTTCATTCTGAAGGTAGGAGTCTGGAGTATATGCAAATCCAGGCTGTGCTTTTCTTTTTGCGTAAAGCTTAATTAGATCGAAAGCCAATTCTTTGATCTTCTTTTTTGTCTTCTTTTTTAGATTCGACCAAGCGGCCGTTCCGAGCTTATTCATTTTCGGTACTGCACCGTCTTTACCAGTGAATTTAGAGATACGGTGCAATGAGTGGACCCCTACATAAAGCACGTCGTTGTCTTTATAGATCAAGCGAATTGCCTCTTGCGGTTTTCCATTTACATCAATCGTTTCGAGACCGGAGAATTTACCAACCCCATGATCAATGTGTGTTACATAGTCACCTTTTTGAAGGTTGTAAAGTTCTTTTAGTGTTAATGCCTGCTTAGCTTGTCGGAATCCTTCTTTTAATCTAAAGCGATGGTATCGCTCAAAGATTTGATGATCGGTATAGCAAACAACCTTGATATCCCGGCAAATAAATCCTTCGTGCAAAGCTATATTGATAGGTGTAAACGATACTTGGTTGTTCAGATCATTGAATATCTGATCTAATCGTTCGATTTGTTTGGGTTGATTCGAAAAAATGAGACAATTATTCCCTTGCCTTTTGCGCTCGATTAGATCTTCTGCTAGCAGGTCAAAGTTTTTATTGAAGCTCGGCTGTGGAAGAAAATTGAACTTGATTCCTATTGAATCCGAGAAATGCTGATCCAATCCAAATTCAACGACACTTGCTTCCTTGATCTTTTCCTCGAACACAGATGGATGAAGAAAAAGATCCGAAGGAACAGTTGGCTGTATTGCACGATCGATCTTTTCATAGATACTGACTGCTTTCTTGTATTCTTTATCGAGTTTTGCAGAGGTTTGCTCTATCGAGCTGACCCAAAAAGGTGTTTCGGGACCAATATATTCGAGGAAAGAAACATTCTCTTCTACGATATGTCTGTCCTGTACATTCGGAACGATCGTGAAGAATTTATGCTGCTTGATCGATAGCTGTGAGCTAGCATCAAATGTTCGGATACTCTCTATCTCGTCTCCAAAGAATTCCACGCGGAACGGGTCATCGTTGGAGTATGAAAAGATATCAAGGATACCTCCGCGAATAGAAAACTGCCCCGGTTCATAAACGAAATCAACACGGTCGAAATGAAGATCTAATAGCTTTTCATTTAACTCGTCCAGATTGTATTCTTTGTCCGCTTCAAGCTTTAATATATGCTTCGAAAGACTTTTCTTCGACGGGATCAATTCCATCAAAGCTTTTGGATATGTAACAACCCAATTATTCGAAGAGCTGTTTACTTTTTCAAGCACCTCTGCACGCGCTACAACATTTGCGTTATCAGTTTTTTCTAATTCGTAAGGAACCCTGTAAGAGGCCGGATAGAACACAATATTATTGCGCTCAGGATATAACCCCTCCAGATCGTTAAGGAAATAGGCCGCCATTTCTTTATCTTCTAAGATAAAAACGTGATTTCCGGGTGTTTGTTCTGCAACGGCGCTGGCGCAGATGGCGCCTGAGGAACCAACAATACCTGTCCAGTGAATCTTCGAGCCGATCAATTGCAACTCACTGGCTGTTTTATCAACTTCAACGAGTTGCTTAAAGAATGTTTTAAATGCTTTCAGGTCCATCTTTTTCCAGGCAAGCCATGGCCTGTTTCATCATGGTTTTGGATCCAACATAGAAGGGTATGCGCTGATGCAGTCTCTCCGGTTGAATTTCCATTACTCTCTCAACCCCCGTCGTTGCCAGTCCTCCAGCTTGTTCTGCGATGAATGCGATAGGATTACATTCATAGAGCAAGCGAAGTTTTCCTTCTGGGTCCGTTGTCGTCGAAGGATAAACATAGATACCACCTTTAATCAATGTTCTATGGAAGTCCGCAACTAATGATCCGATATATCTTCCCGAGTAAGGCCTGCTTGCCCCCTCTCGTGTTTGTTGACAATAAGTTTGTACGTATTTTTTCAATCCCGGATTACAGATGTTGATATTTCCTTCATTGATTGCGTAAATCCGTCCATTCTCGGGCATTTTCATGTCAGGATGCGACAAGCAGAATTCCCCTATCAATGGGTCGAGTGTAAACCCGTTCACTCCCCGCCCTGTCGTGTAAACCAGCATTGTTGACGATCCATATACAACATACCCAGCCGCCACTTGTTCGTGACCTGCTTGTAGCATGTCTTGGAGATTTGCCTCTTCTCCAGTTTTACTTTTACGTCGGTAAACAGAAAAAATCGTTCCGATAGAAACATTCACATCAATATTAGAAGAACCATCAAGAGGATCAAATAGAACGACATACTTACCATCTCTCGATTTCTGCGATTTGAACGGCAAATAATCATCGTTTTCTTCTGATGCTATTCCACAGACTTCCCCTCCTGCTTTGAACAGATTTATAAAATGATTGTCTGCTACGACATCCAGTTTTTGCTGTTCCTCCCCTTGAACATTTGTATTTCCTTCAGCCCCAAGAATATGATCTACTAGACCCGCACGTCGGACATCCATACTTACCATTTTCGATGCAACAGCAATATCACTCAACAATCGAGACAACTCTCCAGAGGCAAAAGGGAAGTCTGCCTGTCGAGCCATTATGAATTCATGCAATGTAACTAGTTGTGACATATTAGAAATGTTTGCGGCAAATATCGGAATTTAACAGCAAACAATTCTGCAGCAATAAGCCTAATCTAACCAGAATAATATTATCACTGCATAACGCAAGAATTTACCGATGGTCATTAACCCTAAAAAAGGAAGGAAAGGAACTCTAAAATAACCGATAACTAATGTCAAAGGATCACCAATGAAAGGAGTCCACGATATGAGCCCGAGCCAGTAGCCGTATTTTCTGATCCACATTTTAAAGGCAACGAGGCGCCCTCGGTTTTTGACTCGCTTTTCGAGTTTTTCAACATTTCCAATCATTCCGATTGCGTAGTTGGTTGTTCCACCAAGGGTGTTGCCAAGAGTGGCGATCAGTAATGAAAGCAAAGGAGAATAACCGGCAACAAGGAATGCGATCAATGCACCTTCTGATGGCAAAGGCAATAACGTTGCTGATAAAAAGCAAGCAAGAAAAAGTCCTAAATATCCGAGTTCAAACCAGGTCATAAAAAAAGGGTCGGTGTTAGCCGACCCTTAAAGTTATCGAAATAACTGATTATTTCTTGATGAACTTACGTGTAAGTTTACCGTTAGTAGATTCGATAGTTACTGTGTAAACTCCGCTCGCGAAATCTGCAGTGTCGAAACCTAAGGATTGTGTTCCTTTTGCAGCGTTAGCCATTGCCTTTGTAGCTACAGTTTTTCCTGCAACGTCGAAAATCTCAACAGAAATGTCCGTTACGTTTTCGATTGTAAAGTCAATATTCAACTTGTCGTTTGCAGGGTTGGGGTAAACAGTAACGTTTGTGAACAAGGTACTCTCATTAATTGATAATGGTGTGAAGTCCATTTGAACTACTGGTGTGTTCGTTGTATAGTACCATGTAAGATCTGTATAATCATAAAAGAAAGATGTCTGCGGATCTGAATTTCCCGCGTTAAACAGCACAATATCATTTGATTGGCCACCATCACCGTCTGATCCCGCAACAACTAAGTACGTTTCTCCTGCGTTTAACACAAAGCTACCCCCAAGCAAGGGTAAACTCAACGTTTGCCCCAGGTCAAGAGCCTCAATTGTATAGTAGTCTGTCTGATCTTCAAGTATAAAATCTCCTGTTGTCGGGTCTATCGAGTAAAGCTTAGCGAATATACTCGCCCCTTGAACAGTGGATGGACTTATTCCAACATTAATACGTGTTAACTCTGCATTAGCAAAAACATCAAAAAGGTTACCGGCTTCATAGCCATCACCTTGATTGTAAGTTGAACCATCAAACGTACCATTGTCTCTTGCATAAACATATTGGGTTACATCGAAGTTGATATTCGCATTGTCGTTATTTCCGGGGACATCATCAACTTCATCTTGAGAAACACCCCAAACCACGCTGTGACCTCCAACAGCTGAAGCAGGAGTGTATTGAGACGTACAAACGAGACTATCATATGTTCCAGCTGCAACGTTTACGCCAGCTGCAGAGGATCCTGTCCATACTCCAGTATTAACATCAACATTTAGAGTAACGTTATTTTGAGTAGCAATACCATTATTGAATGCATTTGTTGTGAAATCAATTGGTGCAACCTGTGCAGAAGGGATCTGGTAGTAACGAAGACCAAGTGATCCCCAGTAAGGAGCTTGTGCTTCGATGTCATTATCTGGATTCGTAACAAGATTAACATCATCAATATACCATCCGTAAGTTACCCAAACGTTTGGATTCGTTGCTAGAGTGGGGTATGCTGTTGTCCATTGGAACCGAATACTAAAGTTGGTTGCATTTCCAGTAATGAAAGGTGCAAGATTGATAGAAACTAATTCAGGATTTGGATAAGGAGCACCTCCAGTCGAAGAAAGTACGCTGTGAAAATCTCTGTTATCTCGAACAGTAATCCATGTAACGCCACCATCGACAGATATTTGGGTCAATTGTTCATCGTTATACAAAGCGCCGGCTTGCTCATATTGAAGTGTGATTTGATCGGTTCCTGCAGTATTTGCCGGAAGCGTTGTAAGATCAACAGGTGTAGCGAGTGTCAAGACATATGTAACATCAAGTGCTTGCGTTGGTGTTGCGAGAACAGGGTTACCATTAGTGAGCTCAGCGTAGTTTCCACCAGATGAAGAGGCTATTGGGCCAACATTTGACCAACCGTCATTGACAGCATCAATTGTCCATCCAAATTCTGGTTGTGTTTGTCCAGAGTTGTCGATTGTCCAATTTGAAGGAGCATCAAAATTATCTGTCCAAATGGTAATTCCAAGAGCTTTTTGAGAAGCGGAGTTATTGAGAGAGGGGGTGTTGATAACCTCTTTACCAGTATTGATTTCGTTGAAAACATACGGTTTAGCGGTCATTTGCGCTAAAGATATCCCGCTGATTGCGATAGCGAGAAAGCCTAAGTAAACTTTTTTCATGTTCATAGATTTAATTAAAGTCGAGCAAATATACGACAATCCGATGAACGAAATTAATACCTAAATGGTTGGGCTATTGGTCTTTGAGGAAAGGAAGTGTGTTTCTTGTGGTTTTTAACAAATTTACATCCAGTTGTGTGGTTTTCACCTGTTCAACATATGAAGTTAGAGAGTCAATTTCTCCTAAAGGATCGTATATGCCAGAATCCCCCGAGTATACTAAACCATTACCATCTTTACCAATGCGATTCACACCGAGAACGTAACACTGATTTTCAATAGCCCTGGCTTGCAACAGAGACTTCCAATGCATACTGCGTTTTTCAGGCCAGTTAGCCACATAGAGAATAACATCATAAGCTGGAGTATCTCCAATTATTCTATTTCGAACTATTTCAGGAAAACGGAGATCATAACAGATTTGAAGCTGTAGTTTCCAGCCCTTCAACTCAACAATCTGCTCAATTTCTCCCGCTTTAAAACACTCATCTTCCCCTGCCAACCCAAATGTTTTACGTTTTGCATATGTCTCTATTGTCCCATCCCAGCGAACGAAAACCCCCATATTGTAGTACTCGTTATTCTCCTCTATAATCAAAGAGGTATACATACAGCTTTGCTTCTCCTGCGCAATCTTCTTAAGCCAATTTATGCCCTCGCCCTCGCTTAATTTTTCAGCATGTGTAGCAGCATTCATAGTGAAAGAGGTATGAAACATTTCAGGAAGTAGGATCAGCTCAGTATCTGGCAGCCTATTCAATAACGTTTCATAATGCTTCAAGTTAGCTGTTTTATCCTCCCAAACCTGTTCTGCCTGTACAAGTGTTACAGTTAAATTCTGCATAGTTTTTTAGCTGCTTTTATAAGTGTGTTATCATCTTTTGCGAAGCAAAAACGTATCGTTTTGTTATCAGTTCCGTCAGCATTGAAGACCGACATTGGAATGGCTGCTACGCCATATTTCGTGGTCAATTCTTTGCAAAATGCAGTATCTGGAGCATCACTTATACTCGCATAACTCGCTGCCTGAAAATACGTTCCCTCGCAGGGTAATAACTCAAATTTACTTTCTGCCAACAATGATCTGAACAGATCTCTTTTTTTCTGATAAAAAGGCCCTAGTTGATTTACATCAATGTGGTCGAGGTATTCGGAAAGGACTGCCTGAGAGACACTGTTGACGCAAAAAACATTGAATTGGTGGACCTTTTTGATCTCTTCCATCAAAGTTCCTTGCGTGAAGATGTATCCAATCTTCCACCCTGTGACATGAAATGTTTTTCCAAAAGATGATGTGATAATGATACGCTCACTAAACTTAGGTAAGTGATGGGCAGATAAGTGTCTTCCTTCGAAAGTAATAAACTCGTACACCTCATCTGACAGCCAAATCAGTTCTGGATGGTAGCTCATAATCCGTTCCATATGATCGAGATCACGTTGCTCCCAAATTCTGCCTGATGGATTATGTGGGTTATTGGTGATAATCATTTTTGTTTTAGCTGTAATCGCATTATTCACAGCGTGCCAATTCGGCGTGAAATCCCCATTTAAGTGAATACGTTTTGGAACACCCCCCGCTAATCTAACTGCTGGATCATAGGAGTCGTAGCTAGGATCAAGTATTATCACTTCATCTCCATTTTCTATTAAAGCCATAATTGTCGTAAAAAGACCTTGAGTTGCACCCGCAGTGATCAATATGTTATCTAGGTTGGAAGAAGTATCATATTGCTTTTCGATCATTGTGCTCACCTTTTTTCTGAGCTGCTCGTCTCCGGGCATTGGCATGTATTGATGCACCTTTTCCTTGACCTTTTCCTTTAAAATGGACTTTAATTTCTCGTCTACCGGGAAATTAGGAAACCCCTGTGAAAGATTAATAGCTTTGTGTTCAGACGCCAATTTTGACATCACGGTAAAAATGGTGGTTCCTACATCTGGAAGTTTCGACATTCTAATTGATGTTTCATGTAAAGTTAGAAAAGATATTAGAGAGCAATTCAAGAGAGTATCACACAACTGAACAATTAATATTTCAGTTTTTTGATGAAATTTCCTATTATAGGGGGACAAATTTTTGATTAACATGGGGAAAAAAATAATACTGGCAGGGATTTTTATGTGTTTTACAATCTTGTCCTTCGGTCAACAAAAAGAGAATCAAACACAAGAGATTAAACGAGAAGTTACCATGACAAATGAGAACGGTCACAAAAAATTGGTGATTCGAACAGATAATCGCGGAGTGATATCCGAAGAGATTTTTACTGGAAATGAAGCAGACGAAAAACTCAAAGAAATAGAGGAGAGCACTGCTAATTTAGAAAAGGATGGGGAGAAAATCGAAATGAGAATGGAGGAAGTAAATGGAGAAAAGAAATTGACAGTCTTGACAAGAAAGGGGAGCAATGCAGAAGAGGAAGTATATTATGGTGAGGAAGCAGAGAATAAATTGATAGAACTTCAAGAGAAAAGAGGTGCCCAACCAGTGAAGAAAAAAGTAAAGCAACGAATGGACTCACCCAAAAAATCCCAATTATGATGAAGAATTAAAAAGCAACTCTGTTGAGTGGCTTTTTGTTCAATTTTACTCTATGAATAAAGTATGGTCCCTAGCCTTTTTAATTTTTGCCTTATCGCTTTCCTGCTCTCAACGCGATAATAAATTTTGCGAATGTATTTCGGCAGGGGAAAAGCTGAATAACTTCTCTCAAGAGCTACTCGAGAGAGGCGCAGAAAAACAGGATGAAGCAAAAATCCAATCATTACGAGCCGCAAAAGATTCAGCTTGTTCAGATTTCTACACCATGGGTGGTGATGCGATGAGAGAGAAGAAAAAAGAGTGCGGTTACGAGTAGATCTCGTCCAAACTTTCACAGAACGCCTCAGCAGCGCTTGCCAGCACTTCTCTTGAATGAGCCGCTGAAACGAAACCAACTTCATATCCACTTGGTCCGATGTATACCCCTCTTTCTAGAAGGGAAGCAAATAAATGCTTGAACATCGACATGTCGGGATCGATCTGATCCGCTTTCGTTATGCGTTTCTTACCAGCGAACGACAACCAGAAGATGGAGCCAATGTGTACCATTTCGAAATCGTATCCCCTTGCAGCGGCGTGAGCATTTATTTTTGAAGCGAACTCCTTCGTGCGTGCCTCCTGATCTTCGTAGAATCCTTCTTTCGCGCACTCAGAAAGTTGAGCAATCCCCGCAGCCATAGCTACTGGATTCCCAGAGAGTGTTCCGGCTTGATATACTGGGCCATCCGGAGCAACCCTGGACATAAATCCGTTTTTAGCACCATATGCCCCAACCGGGAGTCCACCTCCTAAGATCTTTCCGTAAGTAATAATGTCCGGATCGATATTGTAAAGTCCCGCAGCGCCATTAAACCCAACCCTAAACCCTGAGATTACTTCGTCAAAGATCAACAAGGTACAATTATCAGTACAAACCTGACGTAATTCCTGAAGGAATGATTTGTCTTGCAATAATAATCCGTTATTTGCCGGAATTGGCTCTATGATCACACAGGCAATTTCTTCTGCATATTCTTTGAAACATTCGTGAAGTGCCTCAACATCGTTTAATGGAAGTACAAGCGTTTCGTTTGCATACTCTTCTGGCACACCAGCACTTGATGATGTTCCTAATGTTGCCAGTCCACTTCCTGCCTTCACCAACATAGAGTCTACGTGACCGTGATAACACCCTTCAAACTTCACCACTTTCTTACGTCCTGTAATTCCGCGAGCAAGTCGCAAAGCAGACATTACAGCCTCCGTGCCTGAGCTCACAAATCGGATCTTGTCAATAAAAGGGTTACGGTCCAAGATCAATTTACCTAACTCATTCTCGAGAACAGTTGGTGTTCCGAAACTCGATCCGTTTTGAAGCGCCGCAGTCACTTTATCCAACACTCCCTGATGTGCATGTCCAAGGATCAAGGGCCCCCAGCTGCAGCAAAAGTCTGTGAAGTAATTTCCATCTTCATCCCAGATCTGATGTCCCTTCCCCTTCTTGATAAATAAAGGAGCACCATCAACTGATTTAAAAGCACGTACCGGTGAGTTTACTCCACCAGGAAAGTACTGTTTCGCTTCTTCGAATAGTTTTTCAGATGTATTGCGGGAGATCTGTTGTTTCGTGATCATATCTTCTAGGATTATTGAGACGCAAAATTACGAATAAAGGAGCTATTCAACTCGAATATGTGAGGCTTTTTACCAATTAACTCCGGACCGAGTCCGTTCATTTAGAAACGAAAGACTTGCTGTAACTAATTAAGGCATAACAAGTCTTACAGGTAAGAAAACGATAATCAAAAAGTAGTAGTTATGAAAGTTTTAAAAGTTTTAAAAGTTTTAGCATTTGCCCTTTTTATGAGCACATCAGCATTCGCGGAAAACGAGCCTGAATTGACAAAAAAGATCAGTTCAAAAGTGAGCGTGTCATTGAAAGGTGTGACACTGGATCAATTATCAAAAGAAAAAGTGACAGTAACATTCAACATCGTAAATGGAGCGATCAACGTTCTTGACATAGATGGATGTGACCCAACACTAAACGATCGCGTGATAGAGGAGATGGAAAAGATCAGTGTTAAGAAATACGAAGAGAGTGAAACGTACAGAATCAAATTACGATTCAAGCAGATCTAATCTCTATTTACTGGAAATAAAATCTTGCTAGAGCCATACACTTTGTGTGTGGCTTTTTCAAAATCTGAACGTTCTGCTTCGTAGATGTTATTCACATAGTTTTGAGGATTCAGATCGAACAGTGGAAACATAGAGCTTTGCACCTGGATCATAATCTTGTGTCCTTTTTCAAATGTATGACACACCTCTAACAACGGAACTTCAACAGTAGTTTTCTTGTTTCGATTGAAAGGTTTAGGATCAGAGAAACTTTCACGGTAGCGCCCACGAATGTATCCTACACGCACCAGCTTTTGATAACCGTTCATTTTTACGCCTTCGGTATCCTTACTGTCCGGCTCTCTGTCCATCGGTAAGACATCGATCACCTTGACATAAAGGTCAGCATCTTTGTGGTCCGTTGAAAAGTCGATCAACGCACGAATTACACCGTTCACATCCAATTCTTCTTTTAACACTTCGGAAGTGAAGGTCATTACATCGGGACGTTTGGAAGCAAATCGCTGATCGGCATTCATGTAATACTTTGGTGTGAGCATGTGAAAGAAGTCATCTTCGATCACAGGTACAGGATGAAAAGGGTCGGATACGAACTCAACATTTCCTCCAGACTTTTTGCTATACAGTTTACCTTCAGGATTCAGGAACATTGTCACTGTGTCTTTCGCCGCAGAGAAAGGATCATCATTATAAGTTTCCCATTCATGCGTTCCCATATTGAAGACTTTCGCTGTGAAATCAAGGTCTTCACCTCTTCCTTTCAGGTGGTGTTCAAAATACCTGAATTCAATATCCCTTTGATAGTTTTCACACAGGCTGTCACCGTAGTAAATGTCTCCTAGTTTATAACTTCCTTGTCTTAAGCGTGGGTGCCCGTGCGACCATGGCCCTAAAACAAGTCGCGCATTGCTGTTTGGTGCGTCTGCATTCATTTTTCGGAACGACTTAAT
>JALRKF010000098.1 GCA_023254905.1 Crocinitomicaceae bacterium
ATATAAGTTATGAAAGGTTTTCCACTATTTTTCCGGTACAAGATAGGTTGCTACAACTCTGAATCCTACGGTTGATTCTGCCCCAATGTAAGCCCTCTTACTTTCTATGCGAATGTCATATCCCGGAGACTTCCAATCTCCTCCTACAACTACATCTTCGTCCGAGATCATTTCTGAAGCATTTCCATTGAGATTGTAAAAACCAAATTCATTCGGGAAATAGGACTTTGCAGGAGCCAGAACGTCTGCATAATCCTTGAAGTAAGAAAGATCAGTCGATTCGTTAACAATTTTGTATTCTCCAGTAGTTTGGTCCTTCGTGATATTGCGTGCGCCAAAAGCCAGGAAATTTGCGAGATAATCACCATCCGAATTTCTTAAAAACGGGCCGGACCAGCTATATCGATAATTGTGATTATCTCCTCTCGCCGCTCGAATGTATTCGGCTTTCGTAGGAATTCTGAAAGTAAGTTTTAATTCCCCATCAGAAATGCTGTCATAAGACCATGACAACCATTGACAATACATTTCAGCTCCCTCTTTGGAGATGTTAACAACTGGATAATTTCTATATGCTGGATGTTTATGATAATGCTCTTTGTATGGCTCACCATACCCCATACTATTCACCCAATTTGACGAATCTACCTTTGCGATCTCATACTTTTCCCATTCTTTATTCTTCTTTAGGTGAGCTAAGAATTCAAGATAATCGAAGTTTGTCATCTCAGTTTTACTCATGTAAAATGCCTGAACAGAGACAGTATCCCCATCGACAACAGCATTTCCGCTAGGAACAAATTCGCAGAATCCCTTAAGGACTTTTAAAGCGTGTTTAGAACCGTATTTTTGAGATGTCGATAGAAATGGAAATAATAAAATGAGAGGAGCTAAAAGGTAGATTTTTTTCATAGTTCAAAGTTTCAGTTTCAATTAATTCAACGAAAACAAGTATTCAATGTTACAACATAATTCCAACTTGTAATCATAATCCCTACTTTTGAAACTACATGAAGCACTTCTTAAAAAAATACCTCAAGTATTACAAAGTAAGAAACCGATTTAATCGGCAAATGCGCTTGAAACAGCTTTCGTTGAAGAATCACTATCAAAACCTTCCTATTGAATTATTACCAAATATTTCATCTACCGGTTTAAAATGCTTTTCGCAGTTTGAAGAAGATGGGAAATTGCTGTTTTTATTCTCATTGCTCGAAATGGATCAAAAGACATTTGTCGAGTTTGGATCGGACGATGGAATAAACAGTAATAGCGCAAATCTGTATTTTAATCATGAGTTTAATGGTGTATTTATCGACGGAAACAGTAAAGCCATAGAACGTGGAAGATACTTCTTCAATAAGCACAGAAACTTGACAGGTGAATCACCTGTTTTTGTTGAAAGCATGATCACCGCAGAAAACATCAATGACCTCATCAAATCAGGTGGATTGGAGGGTGAAATCGGATTGCTTTCGATTGATATTGACGGAAACGATTATTGGGTTTGGAAGTCGATCGATGTTGTGAATCCACAAGTTGTGATCATAGAAACGCACAATGAATTTGGATTAAACGACATCATTGTTCCCTACGATCCTGAATATTTATATCCTGGCAAACACCCCGATTACCACGGTGCTTCTCCAATTGCTATGACCAAGCTGGCAAAGCACAAAGGATATCGCTTAGTTGGATCAAACGATCTTGGTTTCAATTTTATCTATTTAAGAAATGATCTATTGACTGATATGATTCCTGAAGTGAATGTAGATACATTGCTTACACACCCTTCCAATGAGGAGGCACAAGCTAGATTCATCGCCATAAAAGACTGGGAATATACCTCCGAGGATTTCTAAGATAGGCTCTCTAAGTGCTCCCAAAATTCTGGATAACTTTTGTTGACTGCATCCGCTCCTTCAATGGTAACTCCATCTTTTAATAATGTTCCTGCAATCGCGAATGCCATTGCTATGCGATGATCGTTGTGTGAATCGATAACAGCAGAATGTATTGCTCCTCCTCCATGGATCAACATATAATCTTCTTCCAATTCAACTGGCACTCCCATTTTTTGAAGTTCTGATTTGATGACCGTTCCGCGATCACTTTCTTTATTCGCAAGACGATGAATGCCTTTTACTCTTGAAACACCATTTGTAAAAGCAGCATAGATTGCCAAAGCCGGAAACAAGTCTGGACAATGCGTAACATCAAAATCTAGCGAACACCTTTTAGAACCATCCACTATGATAGATTGGTCAATTATACATCCTGATTGGTGCAATGCCTGAATGAGAACCCTATCTGCTTGATTGCTTTTGGAATTCAGCCCATTGACTTCAATTTTGTGCCCTAATGCAGCCGCAACTAACCAATAAGATGCTGCACTCCAGTCATCCTCGGTTTGATAATCCGTCACCTGGTAAGTTTGACTTTCCGGAACTGTGTACTTTTTGTGATCATCGTTCGTTACAATGACTCCGAATTTTGTGAGCGTATCCAGGGTCATATTTACATATGGGATACTCTTCAGATCATTCACATGTACAACAGTTTCTTTATTGTCTCTAAGGGGCAATCCAATCAGTAAACCCGATAAAAATTGTGAAGACATCGATCCGTCCAAATGTAAAGTTCTTTGTGATAACTGACCGCTCAACTTGAAAGGTGGTTTTCCATTTTTTGATACGGTCTCAATACCGTTTTCCAATAGAAAATCTACAATGAACTGCTGATCTCGTTCAAGTAAAGAACCTTCTGCATTAATTTCAAAATCCCCTCCAATAGAAGCCAGAACTGCGAGCAACATTCGGATTCCTAATCCACTTTCTCCGGCATTAAAAGTGCCTTCTGTTGGAAAGACCTTCGTACCCGTGATCAATACATCATTTCCATCTTGACTGATCGTTGCTCCTAACTGCTTTGCGTTCCTCAACATAGCCTTCACATCTTCACTAACTCCTGGATTCCTCACACGAGATGTTCCATTGGTGAATACTGCTGCCAGGATAGCACGCTGCGCATCACTTTTCGAAGCAGGAACTCGAACCTTTCCTCTTCTGATTCCATACTTAACTTTTCGAATCATTCTTGCTTGATTGATCCGGATTCATCACTGCAGTCTGATGACGGATAGATTCTTGGTGAATAGCATCCATAACCTGTCGAACAAATTTTTTGTTGAGATTATAATCTTCTGATTTTTCCAGTCGCTTGCTAATTATCTTATTCCAATGCTCTTGCTGCAAAATCGTAATATTATTTTCCCTTTTCAATTGACCTACTAAATCACTTAATTTCATTCTTTTCATTAGTAAGTCAAAGATTCGGTCATCTAAATCTGCTACCTCTGTCCTGATCTCTTCTATTTCCTCAACAACATTATTCGATAACTCTTGCGTTCGTAGAATGAGTTTTTCTACTATAGTCCTTAATCCAGCGGGAGTAACTTGTTGTGACGGGTCTGACCAAGCCTCATTTGGATCACGATGTGTCTCTACCATCAGGCCTTCAAAATTGAGGTCCATGGCCTTTTGTGCGACTTCAAAAAGGAGGTCTCTTTTTCCAGCAATGTGACTCGGATCACATATTATTGGTGTATTCGGTCGTTGCTCTTTGAGCGCAATTGGTATCTCCCAGTTCGGTACATTCCGATATTTTGGATGGTCATATACAGAAAACCCTCTATGGATTGCTGCTAAATCCGTAATTCCAACATTCTCCAAACGCTCAAATGCACCTAACCATAGGCTAAGATCGGGATTGACAGGATTTTTAATCATTACGGGAATATTAACCCCCATCAAAGCTTCTGCTATTTCTTGGATAGTAAATGGATTTACCGTTGTCCTAGCACCTATCCAAAGCACGTCAATCCCAGCACGAAGAGCAGTCTCTACATGTTTCGCGTTTGCCACTTCTGTTGTTGTTGGAATTCCACTTTCCTTTCCAGCAGTGACCAGCCATGGCAAGGCGATTTCTCCTAATCCCTCAAAGCTGTTGGGCCTGGTACGAGGTTTCCAAATACCTGCTCTTAACAAATTTACTTGATTAAGCTTTACCAACTCCTTTGCTGTAGAAACTAATTGATCCTCTGACTCCGCACTACAAGGTCCCGCAATCAGAAACGGTTTGGAGGTTGTTTTGATGCAATCTTTTAAACCAAAATTCATTACTTAAAGATAATGATTTCCTTAGGCTATTTATTTCTTACCGAGAATAAAATCTTTCAAGTAGAAAGGTTCCCAATAGGCCAGATCTTCCGTTTGACCTTGATTGAATTTATTGAATGCGATCTCGACCTGCCCTTTTGCACTGGATTTAATATCCAGGTCGAATGTACAGTTTCTCTCTTTCCAGATATCTTGAAGTTTTTCGGATCCATCTCCGCAGACAAGAAAAGGATCAAATTGGTTATATGAGTCCTCTGTGATTATATCAGCTGTTATCGCCTTCAATGGATTCAAGGATGCATCCGAGATGAGATTATATACCTCCATCCTTCGCGCATCTATCACAGCACATATGTTTTGGTTGTAATTTTTAGCTGCGATTGCAGACAAAGATGTTAATGCATCAATACCTATTAACGGAATCTGCATGGAGTAGCAAATTCCCTTGGCTACTGAACCTCCAATTCTCAGGCCTGTATAGGATCCTGGACCAGATGAAACAGATACAGCAGATAATTCTTTCGTTGATAGGTACTGCTCTTTCAGTAAATCTTGAATTAATATTGTGAGTTGCTCGCCGTGAGCATATCCATCCTCCTCAATTTCCTTCAATCCGATTAAATAACCATTCTCCGAAAGACCAACTGAGCATACTTTCGTAGCCGTCTCGATATGAAGAATTCTTGTCATTTAACTCACCTCTAGTTTAAATCCGATTCCATGAACATTGTTTATACTGATACGTTCGTCTTCTTTCAGATACTTTCTAAGCTTTGTGATGAACACGTCGAGTGATCGTCCAACGAAATAATCATCTTGTCCCCAGACAGCAGTAAGAATTACTTCTCTCGGAACAACCTGATTCATTAATCTGCATAACATTTTGAGGATTTGCGCTTCTTTCTTTGTCAAGACCTTTTCAAAGTTTGAATGCTTCAACTCAAAATTAACCGTATCAAAGGTGTAATCTCCAATTTTGTAAACATCCGTATCTTTTTCTTCGACCTGTAAATTGACACGACGAAGTAAAGCCGCAACGCGTAATTGCAATTCTTCCACGTTGAAAGGTTTCGTGAGATAATCATCCCCTCCAGATCTGAAACCCTCTACTTTGTCTTGATCATTTGATTTAGCTGTAAGAAAAAGAATTGGAATCTGGCCATTGATTTTACGAATATCCTTAGCCAAGGAAAATCCATCCTTTTTAGGCATCATAACATCAAAAATACACAGATGAAATGTCCTCTCGGTAAAACGCTTAAATCCATCAGCACCATCTGTACACAAAGTTACATCATACCCGTCCGATCTAAGCTGATCTGAGATGATAAATCCCAAGCTCGTATCATCCTCAACAAGAAGAATTTTGATTTTCATAAATCGTAATTATACTTTGTAAAGCCCAAAGATAATGTATTGTGGAAAAAGGTAATGGGGTGAATGGCGAAAAGGATTTCTAGATAATTAAGAAGAAGACCTATTGGTATTTTCTTTCAAATAGAGCACGAATCAAAATCGCTATTTAAGTGGTGTTATCAAAACAAAAAAGAGCAAAAAAAAGCCCCTGACGGGGCTCTTAAGATTTAATCGGTAATTAAAAATTAAATTCTGTTTGTAATCTTACGAAAAGAATTTCATCGTTGTTTGCCTCTTGTGTGATTCCTAAATCACCTTGAATTTTTAAGTTATGTCCAACAACATATTTTGAAAAACCAAACGTAAATTGTGTGAAGTTATCCAGTCCTGTTGCATCCTCGAAATTTACCTGAGTATATCTTCCTGCTAACTCCCAATTATTTTCCATAAGATAACCTGCTTGAAGATTTAGCGCAGAACCTGTATGGTATACCTCATTTAGCTCATTTACTGGTCCGCCATTTGTTGAAACTCTATTGGCGTATTCTCCAAAAAATGAAAAACCTCTAAATTTGAAATGCGCATCGGCATGAATACTTTGTAAGTCTCTAGTTGAACCTAAAATATTCGAGCCCATTTGTCCTCCTTGACGAGTAGCATTGTCATTATAGTCATATGTTAAACTTAGCATCAATTTAGGCGTTTCTTCACGTTTCAGATCTGAAGCAAAGTAATCTCCTTTGCTAGTAAACTTTCCGAAAGGAAGAAGCTCGAGCCTTCCCGTATAACCATTTCCGGATGACATTGATTTTCTATTGAGCCCCTCACCTTGAGAAACAGCTAACTTTGAGCGCACTAAAAATGTTTTTCCCAGATATAAATGATGTCTTAATTGAACCCCAGCATCTCGATCAAGTGTAAAATATTTATTCAACAAAGAGCGATCAACAAGTTGTAATTTTTGTGATGAAAATACACGCTCGATATTGCCAGGTAATTTTGTTTGACCAAACCAAATATTCCAGTTGCCGGCAAAATTCCATTTGATTACGGCATCGAGTACCTGTCCATTGTGGACATCGTATTCAAATTTATACTGGATTTTTGGGCTAAATGCATATCCGTGTCCTTTAATTCTTGCCCGTCGAACATAAGCGCGGTCAGAGAATGTACTGTCCGAAAAATCGTATTCTCCATCGTATCTCGTTTGAAAACGAAAGGCAACTTTTGTTGTCCAGGAGGAATCTTTAGCCATTAAGTTTATAATCCCCTTTCCAAATGGAGTGTTGGTAAGATCTTGAGTAAATGCAGAAGACGATAGGCCGATAAAAAGAATGAATAAAATCTTTTTCATACACTAAATATTTATTTGTTTTTCAGCACAAAGATGTAAGGATTTAACACAGAATTAAACTTTTTTAAAAAGAGTTAACCTAACTTTAATCTTTAACTAATTTGGTAATCTTTCCTTAACATTAAAGTTATTTTTAATAAATCCGTTTGAGATATATTCGTACAAAATTTTAATAAAAACCAACATGTTAAGTTTCATAAAATCAATTGTCATAATTGCGTTGTCTTTTACTTACAGTTTATCAATTGCTCAAGCTGAATCGACAACAACTTTAGCTGATTCAAATAAAATTGAGGAAGTAAAATTTGAAGTTTTACCCGAACACTTTGTGAACGTAGCCGCTTCACCTGGAGAAGCAAGTGCAAAGGTTACATGGAGTTTGGATCATGAGGCATATGATTATTTGAAATCCGTAGATGCTAAATTGATTATTACGTACAATACCAAAATCGGTAAAAAGCGTTCTAAAAAAGGTATGGCTGGTGGAGAATGGCAGTTCACCGAACTCATTGATATTGACAAAACAAGCTTTCAAATCAATGATTTGGTAGGATACGAAAGCTATTACTTTAAAGTTGGTGTTTCCAAAGATGGAGCTACTTCTGAGAATGTATCTAAAAAAGATATGATGATATGGTCCAAAGAGGCGAAAACCAAAACAGAACGAACTTGGGGGATATTGCGATTACTCATTCTGATCGGATCTTTAGGGTTCTTCATCTATGGAATGAAAATCATGAGTGAGGGTATCCAGCAAGCTGCAGGGAATAAATTAAGACAAATGCTTGGCTCCATTACCTCTAATAGAGTAAAGGGTGTCTTCACTGGTTTTGGAATCACATCTATTGTGCAATCATCATCGGTAACCACCGTAATGACTGTCAGTTTCGTTAATGCCGGTCTTATGTCATTGAGACAATCTGCAGGAGTGATGATGGGGGCAAACATTGGTACTACCATAACGGGCTGGTTAGTCCTGCTGCTTGGTTTCAAGGTAAGCATTTCGAGTTATGCTCTGATGATTATAGCGTTTGCGGCGCCACTTTTATTTATCAATAAAGGAAAAGCTAAAGCATGGGCAAACTTCTTGTTTGGTTTCTGCATTCTATTCCTTGGTCTATCCTTCTTGAAAGATTCGGTGCCTAGCTTAGATGAAAGCTCTTCTATTGTTCAATTCTTCATTGACTATAAAGATGTATGGTATGGCCCAATTATGTTCGTTATGCTTGGAGCTCTTGTAACAATTGTAATTCAATCATCTTCGGCAGCAATGACGCTTACATTAACGATGGCAAGTACAGGTATAATTCCTTTCGAGGTGGCATGTGCTATGGTTCTTGGAGAAAATATAGGTACAACGATTACAGCTGAACTCGCATCACTGATAGCAAATGTGCACGCCAAACGATCTGCCAGGATTCACTCCATGTTCAACCTTGTCGGTGTAGCTTGGATGTTGCTATTACTTCCATTCTTCCTTGACCTGGTGGGTTACGTTGTGGGAGGGACTAATTTTGATCCTTTAAATACAGACATGTCAACAACAGGTATTACTTTATTTCATACAATGTTCAACTTAGCCAATGTACTTATATTAATTTGGTTTGTTCCTCAGTTAGTTAATCTAGCTGTGAAAACAGTTAAATCTAAGGGAGATGCGGACGAGGAATTTAAATTGGATTACATCTCTGGACCGTTGGGTTCAACTGCTGAACTTTGTATACTAGAGGCTAAAAAAGAAGTAGCGAAATTCGGCACAACAACGGCAAAAATGAACAAGTTTGCCCAGACTTTCTTGAATTCAACTGACCGTAAAGAGAAAAATAAGATGATCAGAAAGATCGAGAAATACGAGGAAATAACTGACCGTGTTGAAATTGAGATCGCTAACTACCTTGGAAAGGTTGCTACTCTTGAAATGAGTAAGGATACTTCTTTAAAAATGCGAGGAATGCTTAATCTTACCAGTGATCTCGAACGCGTTGGTGATATATTCTACCAAATGAGTAAAACCCTGGAAAGAAAAGATGAATCAAAAATTTATTTCACACCTGAACAACGAAATGGAATTAACCAAATGTTCAAGCTAATTGAGGAGGCATTCGAAATCATGAATAATAATTTGAATGCAGAATATGGATCTATTTCTTTAGACCAGGCGATCAACAAAGAACGAGAAATTAACCAGTGTAGAAATGAATTGCGAGAATTGCATCATGAACAAATCGGAGAAGGCAATAACTTGGATAATGCTCTAATATTTAATGATCTTTTTTCTTCTCTAGAAAAAATTGGAGATCACATCATAAATGTTTCTGAACATGTTGCAGACAAGAAAATTGATTAGCATGTATAATTATTAATACTGAAGGGGAGTTAGCGCTCCCCTTTTTTTTAAAAAATTCTTATGGAATCAAATAAACTCAAAGAAATTGCCGGAGTATTTTTTAAACTAGGCTTGTTTGCTTTTGGTGGTCCGGCAGCCCACATTTCTATGATGGAACAAGAGATCATCGAAAAACGAAAATGGATGTCTAAAGAGCATTTTCTCGACCTTATAGGAGCCACAAACTTAATCCCCGGTCCTAATTCTACAGAAATGACAATGCATTGTGGACATGAAAGAGGAGGAAAGCTTGGCTTATTCATAGCAGGAATAACATTCATTATACCTGCAGTTATAACAACCGGATTGCTTGCCTGGTTATATGTTGAATACGGCACTTTACCGAATGTAGAACCTTTTATTCAAGGAATTAAACCCGCTGTGCTCGCTGTTATTGCTGCAGCGGTATTCAAACTCGGAAAAAAGGCGGTGAAAAATACACAACTAGGCATGCTCGGAACTGTAGTAATATTACTCAGTATTTTTACCTCAATAAACGAAGTTTTTATACTACTAGGTGCAGGCTTGATCGGTGCTATTTTGTTCTTTAGATTTAATAAGGAAAGTCTAAAAAAATTTCCTCCATTATCACCCTTCTTTCTAACGACAAAAACAACTGCAGGGATATTTGCTCTAGGAGGAGCCGTTAGCACATTAAAAATATTTTTGATCTTCCTAAAGGTTGGAGCCGTATTATATGGAAGTGGCTATGTATTGTTTGCATATTTAGATGGTGAACTCGTTGGTACCGGACTGCTAACAAGGCAAGAATTAATAGACGCTATTGCTGTAGGGCAATTTACTCCAGGTCCTGTCCTTTCGACCTCAACATTCATCGGATATCAATTGAGCGGATTTTGGGGTGCAGTTGCCGCGACTTCTGGTATTTTCCTCCCATCATTTTTATTCGTAATGATATTAAATCCAATTATTCCAAAACTTAGAAAGTCTAAATTTTTGTCATTCTTTTTGGATTCCGTTAACGTTGCAGCACTCGGCGTTATGATAGCTGTGTTAATACTTATGACAAAAGAATCTGTCGTTGATTGGAAAGCTTTAATTATAGTTGGGGTTAGTACATTTTTTACCTTTAGTAAAATAAAACTTAATGCAATGTGGATTATTCTAATAGGTGCCACACTTGGCTATATTATGAGTATTATTTAATCAACCCCCTTTAAATGAGCAAGAGCTTTGGACGGGCGTCCAAAGCTCTCACTACACTAATCAACCTAACCTACTACTACTATCGTAAAAGTAGTAAGCATATCGGAATTTAGAAAGTTATTTCACATTTTTTTAGAAACTTCTTCTAACGATCAAAGAGATATTTCTGATATGAAAAACTATTATGTACGCATAAATTTATGGTTATCAAACCAATAGGAATTATCTAATTTACATAATGTAGTAATTAGCAATATTTAATTAATTTTAAACATCTAAGATTCCAACAAGCTCCGATTGGTTCAACGTTGGCAATATAAATATTGAGCAAATGGATTCGATTCTAATAATTGATGATGAGGAAGATATTGTGAAGATACTTTCTTACAATTTAGAAAAAGAAGGTTACAAGGTTTATTCTGCAGAAAAAGGAAGTGAGGGAATTGAGCTAGCAAGAGAAATAAAACCTTCTTTAATTCTTTTAGATGTCATGATGCCAGAAATGGATGGAATAGAGGTTTGCGAAACAATACGCGCAAGCCCAATAATAGGTGATACAAAAATCTGTTTTTTAACTGCCCGGAATGAGGATTATAGTCAGATAGCTGGTCTAGACGCTGGAGCTGATGACTATGTTGCGAAACCTATAAAGCCGAAAGTTCTTGTTAGTCGTATCAAGGCTATCTTAAGACGAAGTTCCATCTCAGAGGGAGAAAAAGAAAATACGGAGACAGAACTAATAATAGATCGAGAAAAATATACGGTTACTTTGAAAGGAGAAGATATTCATCTACCAAAAAAAGAGTTTGAATTACTAGCACTTCTAGCTTCAAAACCAGGCAAAGTATTTGAACGAGATTTAATCCTTGAGACAGTTTGGGGAAGTGAAATAGTAGTGGGCGACCGTACTATAGATGTTCACGTCCGTAAGCTACGTGAGAAGATCGGAGATGAATATATCAAGACCGTTAAAGGTGTTGGGTATAAATTCAAGAACAAGAAGAAATAAAGAAACTCTCAATAAAGAAAAAGCCCGGCTGGTAGCCGGGCTTTTTTAATTTATCTGATCGTGTAG
>JALRKF010000122.1 GCA_023254905.1 Crocinitomicaceae bacterium
CATCCAGAACAACCCTAAAATCGATATGTAATACTTCTTATACAAACTTTCTTACTCTCGCTAATATTGACTTTCGAGCCTTTGCCCTCGAAACATTTGAAACAGTTTTTCCAGACTCCAATTCACTTCGAATCATCTCGCCTTCCCTCGGAGGACGAGTGGATAATATTGCCTCCACCGTAGCATTATCTGCACCAAATAGTGCGTTCAATAATTCTTCAGTTTCAAAATCCATCAAGGCGTTTTGAAGA
The DNA here is from genome assembly GCA_023254905.1 of Crocinitomicaceae bacterium. GTDB lineage: Bacteria > Bacteroidota > Bacteroidia > Flavobacteriales_D > Crocinitomicaceae > UBA4466. Next base: position 252 of record JALRKF010000122.1, read on the forward strand.
ATTTCCTGATCCATTTTGTGGAGGTTAAAGAACCCAATGAATTTCTGCTCAACGATTTGACCTTTGTCCAAATCATTTTGAAGCATCGTTTCAAGAATCTCTTTCTGCTTATTTTCTTCGAGCTCGTCGAGTGTATTTATTATTGCCCCAATACCGTCTATGTCGATATTGTAAAGCCCTGCCATTTCTTTGGCTTTTTTGGCGTAACGTTGACCAATGTCTCTAATAACCGAAAGTGGCAACCTCGACATATCTGTTAATTTCAGGAGCATTTCACCTCTTTCCACAGCATCCAGTAACTCCATAATTTTAAGTTTGCGATCATCTGGCAGCTGGGCGAACAAGACGCTAGATAATTCAGGCTTATCGCCTTCAATCAACTTAAATATTTGAATATCATTGAGCTGTGTTAAGAATCCGAATACTTTGTGATCCGGGGTTTTGTCAACACTATTTTTCTCGTTGGATAATGCTTTTACCGTATTGTTGAATGTCAACAAAAACTTATCCTGAGTATCTGGATCAATTTTTTCCTCAATATCCTCATCTACTTTATTTAAAAGCATTAAATACGAGCTGTAACTCATGTGAGGCTTCATCTGTCCAACTAAATCAGGGTAAGGCTTTGCCAACATTGCAAAAACAGTCAGAGCTTCTTCTTGTCCAGTTTCAATAATATTCTCCATAAATAGAGAAACGCTTTCTGGAGATTCCACCAAAAGCTTTTTAAATTCACTTTTCTTCAAGGAAACAGGAGCCTTGTCTAACGCATTTAGCGACATTTTCTTGAATGAAGAGTTATCTATGGATAGGTCATCATCTTCTACGTTGATTTTACCTTTTCTAAATCTAATAATTAGGAATATGATAAGGCCCAAAAGAACCGCCAATGCAACCCAAAACCACCATTTAGTAAAAATGGATGGACCGGATTCCTCAATATCATCGACAACCAAGACTTCCGTGGTTTGAGAATTATTTTCACTTACTTGTTTTACTTTTTTGGCTTTTCGAGCCGCAGAATATGGAAACTCCCAAATTTTAACCGAAACCTCGTCTTTGGCTAAATCCAAATCCAACGTATTGTAAACTAGGCGCTCAAAGAAGTCAATGTCACCAGCAATTCCCGCAGTGTCTAACTCTAAACGTACTATAGTTTTCTCTTTTATCAACTCAACACTACCGTCACCCGTGCGAACACGTTCGCCTAAAACACCAGGTAATTCAATGTTTTGGGTAGTGTAATCGGAAATCTCATAAGTTAATTCTCTGAAGGCCGAAACATTAAATTGGTCTTCAGGTGCAAATTGCGTAATCGCCCTCATCAATATTGATTTCTCTTGGGGGGCTTTTTCAGTAACTGTTTTTCGGCGAACATTCCTTTTTTGTTCAGCGCCTTTAGGGACAACCTTGCTTTCTTGAGGGTCGGAATTACGGTTGTTTACTATTGGGCGGTTTGAGAGTATGTCCAACACCGCTGGAGATTGTAAATTATCTGTAATCGTGTCAAGTGATTGACCCGTAGCCATCAAGGCCCAAACAAAAGAGAATACTATGAAAACGTTTTTATTTTTCATCGTGATAATGATGCTTTGTGCGTTACCTCCATCAAATCAGTTTCGGAATCAGCAGTGAGATATAATGAGTCTTGAAAAAAATAGATATAGCCTTTAAAGTCGCTTATGTCAATTGCTATTTTTTCTTGGGTTAACAATCCGTCTCTTACCCAGTAACCATTGGCATTTGATACATCATAAAGTCCTTCTCCTAAATAATCCACATCTAGGTATATGGGATTGACCAAGGTATCTTCAATTTGAAGAGCAAATTGATTTCTGAATACTGAATCAATACCATAGTATCGGCCTGAGTGCGAGTTTGGAATTACATATTGTGGCTCACACGCGCTTAGAAAAGCTAATCCTATGAGTCCAAATATCAATCGCATAGTTTGAGCTTTAATGTAGCATCATCAAATCGAAGCTGTCCATTCCATTCAAAGCCGGTGATGGCGATAGATCTTTCAATGTTGAATCCAAACTCATCAATTTCTTGAGTTTTAATTCGGTAGATAATAATCCATTTCCCCTCACCTGCTAAACGAACGCGGTAGTCCAAAAGATTTGAATCATCCCCACACAAGAAGTGAAAATAGTCCATCGCTTCACGCTGCACGTCCTCAACAAGAAGCGGTGCAAATACAGATTCTTCTTCTGGCTCTGATGCAACTGGTTGTTGGTTGAGTGAATTCACATGCTCTTCCAACAAGTGAATGTACTTGTCTTTGTAGTCGTTTCTACAACTCAATGTAATTGCCCCAAGACCAATAATCAAACCCAATAAAACAAATAGCTTTTTCATTTCAAGGTGTACATGGTTTATTCAATGTCGCAAAATAGAAATTTTGTTACACTTATTAACAATTGAAGAAAATTTATTTTTTCCCGAAAATACTGTACTTGAGAGCGACTTCTGCTTTGCCGATCCCGTAAGATTGTTAATAACCTTCAGTCGCCAATTGTGGTTCGAAATAGTATTATAGTAACACGCTTAAAAACAAAAACTTAAGCTTGAACAAGAAGTTTCTTTTGAGTAGACTTAAATTGTATGCATGTATAAAGATTTTGCGGTTTTAGCAATTACTCTGCTTACCATAGCGCTGATTTTGGCGGGAATTCGCGTCAGAAAATACAATCTCCCATATCTTTATTTTCTATCTGCAGTTGTTATAAGCGCACTGATTTTCACGGATCCATCCTTGGTCGGAGACAAATTAGTGAGCTATATGCATCCACTGTTTGTTCCTGTTCTTTTTTTAATCGGACCTGGAATTTATGGCTCTGTGCTCAACATTGAGGACCGGCGTAAACCTTGGCATATCATTCATTATTTGCCGTTTATAATTGGATATATAATCCTGTTATTGCATTGGTACTTAGACTACGAGCACTATATATATTCTATAGAAACCGCTCGTCAGTTGAATTTCTTAGAAAGCATGACTTTTTTCCCGTTTTCTGATGGATTCATTCTGCTATCTTATCCGATATACACCGCAGGATACTTGGTCTTCACATTAATCAAGCTAAAATCCTTAAGAGCCGAAGCCAAACAATATGTTTTGCCCTTTGCCTTACTAATTCATTGTCCTGTAATTTTCGATATCGTTCACGGATTTGTGAAGGGCTATAGTTTGATTATAGCGGATTTTAAAATGCAGCGCTACTTTATGATCGGCATAGTGTTGGTGGTTTTCTGGGATGTTGTAATTGTAAAGCCCCTAAATCCAAAAAAACTTCTTGAAGAAAAATCCAAACGAGAGACACGGTCCTTCACCTACCCTACAAGGCATATCGGTTACTCCAGCCCAATACTAATCGCGATAGAAGATTGGATCATTGACTCAAAAATAGATCTAAGTACCTTGCTTCAAAACAAAGATTTCTTTATCCATAATTCTTCTTTTTCTAAGATAGAGTGGGATACGTTTTTCAGGGATACAAATACAAACTGGAACTATTTAAAGCGCTTTATTCGAATTGGTCGAGTGTTGTTGTTAATAAAGCAAGGATACTTAGATGATAAAAGCATTGACCTGCTTAGTAAGGAAGTCGGCTATAAATCAAGGGCTTCATTATATCTTGCATTTGAAACTATTTGTGGTTACAGTCTAACCGAACACCATTAATTTCCATCAATATTAAGTTTTACCAGCCAACAAGGTGCGTGAGTTGATCTGTAACGCTCTAGCTCTTCGTCAGGATAATAACTATAGGTTGGGCCGACTCTGTAGAATCCTCGATGAGCTCTTATGCCCGCGTCAAATCCTTCAGATTGTAGCTTCTTCAAATATTCCTTAGCAGCCGATACATCCGAATAACTGCCAAAGACAATTTGAAATTCTACACCCTCATAATATTCCTTAACCCTAGGGGCAACGTCGGGAATTGAATCGTTAAGTTTTTGGGTATCAGTAGCTGATGCATTCACATTATTTACATGGAGGCCTGATGAGTCCTGAGTTTTTGCAATACTGTCACTTTCAAACAATATCGTGGAAGAATTTTCAACACTTAATTCCACTCCCGCAGGTTCAACCGTTTCTAATTCATTAACGACATATAAACTGTCCTTATATGTTGATTCGTGGGATGTAATTGCATGAATACTATCACTATTATCTAGCACATAATTAGCAAAATCAACTTTCTTGTCTTGAACATTTATGGAATCTATAACTCTGTTCTCATAAGATGCAGAATCGACCTCAGCGAATACTTTAGCAGAGTCCGCCCGAGGTAGACTTATAATTGGATGCATCTCCCTAAGAATGAATTCGTCAGCCCTCCCACTATCAAGAATTAAAAATTGACCTTGTCTATTCTCGATTGCGACTTTGTGTTGTCTTCGTACATCTCCGAACGTAATCTGTTTGGCACTCAACGACAACTTCAATATTTCATTCAATCTGTCTAATTGGGTATGTACCGCAGAACTATCACCAAAAAGCACAAATGATAGATTATACGAACTATCTGATTGAAGCATTGCGTTAGAACCAAAGCCTTCTCTATTCGCTAGGTCCCGGAATTCTAACACTTCATCCCAATTTTTAAAATCCCCAGCACAAGCCACATGATGTGCGGCGGTGAAAACACTGACGGAATCAATTGAACAAGTATCCTGGCCTATTGCCAAGCTTATTGCGAAAGCAACTTCGAGCAACATCTTTATTTCCCTAAAAACCCTCTAACAGAAACTTCCGTAGTCTCTTCTTTTGGTTTCGAATCTGCCGCCCAAAGCGACATATATTCATCTGCTGTTTTGGGATCTTTACAAACGTTTTTAGCCCTACGTAGAAGCATGCTATATCTTTCAATGTCCTCCTTGTTTGGACTTGTAAAGAACGTTCTAAGCTTCTTGTTACTGGAATCTAAAATTAAATAGAAGGTGTCCGCTTTCTGATAGGTCAGATTGTAGTCGTCAGAACTTTTATAAAATTCCATTGGCACAGGCTGTTGGGTGTCCTTGTGAATTCTTGCGTTCCTTTTCAGGTTGTAGGCAAGTACAATACAATTGTCTTGAATATTCTGATGAATTTCATACGGATCCTGCTTAAGAACTGATTTGACTTCTTGGTAGGTCATGCCGGGTCTTAGGTGATATGCATCGGACATAAGGATATAATAATCATCTACCATGTATGAGGTTGGAGCAGCGTCAACTACAACTACTGTTTCAGTGGTTGTACATGATATCGCAACCAAAGCAAGAAGACTTAAATAGCTATATTTTTTCATGAGTTTTCTTTTTTAAGTTTCACATCGATAGAGTGAAGATCTATTTCCATACCTGATTTCTCAAGCATTGTACACCAATCGCACTCCTCTTCAATCGGAGTATCTTCTTTTGGTTTACATTCTTCTAAAAACCCTTTAGGAACATTATTAAACAACGGAGGATATTTTTCAATCCAAGATTGAATTAAATCACAACGATCCATGGCAATCCAATACTGCCATAACTCTTTACTTGGCAGACAGGGAGGACAAGTAAGTTGCTCGACTTCAGAATCATACTCTGCTTTCACATAACCACAACTGCAATATTCACAGGAACCATCATCCTCCTCTGCTTCTGGATTGAAATTTAGACTCAGCGGGTCGGTACATCCAAGAATAGGCGGCACAGGAGGTGGAGGAGGCATTACAGGCGCGGCTGGATTACATTGCTCAGCTAATAAAGCGTCGTAATTCAAAATCTCATAAGTAGACTTCTCAAGAGATTCAACAATGAATGCTTCTAATGCACCGTCGCGATAATATATCGCGACTTCATCCATATCATCGTAAAATGGCTCACCATCATCCAATTGCTGAGATGTACCAGGATTATTTGTTCTTGATTGATGGCGTCGCTTAGTCTTTGCATACTTATAAATGTGGATTTCACATTCGTTTTCTTGATTATAAAGTATGTCAAAAGGATAGACGCCAAGGTTGTTGAGTACCTCCTCTTTG
>JALRKF010000006.1 GCA_023254905.1 Crocinitomicaceae bacterium
CTGCTTTTCTGATGATCGAGAGATCGTTGATATCATCACCAATAACAGCAACGTTCTCATAACTCAATCCAAGCGATGCAATATGCTCATCCAGAATATTAATCTTTGGATCACGACCTACATAGCAAAACTGAATACCTAGCATTTCAGCTCTTTTTTTCACCGCTTCTCCCTTGAATCCTGATGAAATAATGGCTACCTGAAAATCAGATTTAGTAAGTGCTATGATGGCCATTCCGTCCTTGGTATTGAATTTTTTCATTTGATCTCCAGACTCGGTAAAATACATCCCTCCATCTGTCATAACACCATCAACATCTATCACGAGTAATTTGATCTTTGCGATCTTCTCCTTTAGATTGTGACTTTTAAAGCAATGGTGAAAAATCAATGCGTAAAGGTCCGTGTCATATTCCTCAGAAATTGCTTGCAGATCCAGCATTGTTAATTCGTGTACTGAGTCTACTTCGAGATCTTTCAGGAACAGATCAAAATCTAATCCGAAACGATCACATATACCTTTGATATTTTGTTCAAGATACAAGTCTAAACTATTTGATAACCAATACTTTGAGCTACAGAATCAAGCTGTCCTTTTAGTCCTCTAAACTGCTCATGATCTAATTGTTGTGAAGCATCTGATTTTGCAACTGAAGGATCAGGATGTACTTCGATCAGTAAACCGTCTATACCCATTGCCGTACATGCTTTTGCCAGATTAGGAACACCGTAAGCGTAGCCCATAGCATGACTTGGGTCAAGCACAATTGGCAAATTAGTATGCTCTTGCAACCAGGCTACTCCACATAAGTCAAGTGTAAATCTTGTGTATGTTTCGAAGGTTCTCAATCCTCTTTCACAGAGAATCACATTTGGATTCCCTCCCGACAAAACGAACTCAGCCGCTTGTACAAATTCTTTTAACGATGTTCCGAATCCTCTCTTGATCAAAACAGGCTTTTGTGTTTTAGCGCAAGCGCGCAATATCCCTTGATCATACATTGCTTTGGCTCCAATCTGAATTACGTCAGAATACTCTATCACTTCCTGAACGTGAGACGCATCACGCACCTCCGTAATTACATTCAATCCGTATTCTTCCCGCATTTTAGAAAGCAACTTCAAACCTTTCAATCCCAGTCCTTGAAAGGAATAAGGACTTGTTCTCGGTTTATAACATCCGCCCCGAAGAGTTGTAAGCCCCATTTCCTTCAACAATTCAGAAGATTCTCTAATTTGCTCTTCCGATTCTACAGAGCACGGGCCACCTATTAAAATCGTTGATTTACTTTCACCGCCAATTGTGACGTTGCCTATTTTAACTTCTCTCGTCTTATTCTCATAGGTCTTAGATGCAAGTTGAACATCCGTATCAAAAACCCAGAATTCTTGAACCTCTTTTTGAATATCATCCGGAACTTGCTTCATTCCCGATCCAGTTATCAAAACATCATTTCCATTCCTTTTAATATAGAAGGCATTCAATGATTTTTGCAATTCAGCAATTCTCTCCTTATCAGCTTCTTTCTTAAGATGAATGATCATAGTTCTCCTTTAACTAAGTTCACAAAAGTAACAATTCCCGTTGCAAAACCACCCTTTTTTAACACGGGAAGGTACATCACTGGGAAATAACTCATCTTTATTAGCTTCAACATATCGTAAACAGAAGCATCCTCTTGTATTGACAGAGGATCCTTATTAATAAAATCTTCCGCATTTACGGCGTTAAGGTCATCCAAATTTTTTAACAATGCTTTCCGTACATCCGCATTTGAAATTATTCCTTTAAACGAACCGTGGCTATCTACCACCATTGTAAATCCCAATCTCCCTTTTTCAATTGACTCGAGCACTACTTTAACATCAATGCCATCTACATTTACAATTGGTGACTGATCTAAAGGAATCATAAAGTCTTTTACCTGAAAATGAGATTCAACCTCTCTATTGGTCAAATTCATTAATGCATTACCAACGCTATGCGCATTGAACAAATATGAACCTGAGACTGAGCTAGTCACTCCCATATTTCTCAAGATAAATGACACCTCACCGTTTACTCCCCCGTCAACATGTACTGACTTTTTTGGATATTTCCTTCTGAACGATCTAATCTTTGCGAAATTTACTGGATCAAATTTACCTCCACTCTGACCTGGAATTGTAGCCATGATCAGAATAAAATCAAAATCGCTGTAATCATCAAAAACATTGACATCAGTTGGTGTTATGATCGCCAATCCCTTTTTTCCCGTGATATCGGATGGGATGTTTATTTCAGATCTTAAATCTTCAAACTGAAACGTAACATACTCAACAGGTGTTTCACGAAGTAAATCATAGTATTTTTCTGGTGTTTCAGTTATGATATGCAGATCTACAGGGATATTACTTACACTTTTTATGTATTTGATATCATCAAAAACATTCAGATCATCATTACAATCAACATGAAACATATCCACCTGATGTTCTACCAGATCATCGATAACCTCTGCAAGAGGCCTTCTTTTATCACTGTAAATTGATGCTGAAATCTTCATCAGTTATTAATATTCATTAGAGGTTTGAAATGATCGTCCGAAATCAAAAGTTCAAGATCTGCACCCATAAAAACTGAATCTGATAGGTTCTTTTGTAGTTCTAACATGAGTATTTGCTCTTTAAGATCAAACTCCCTGAGCTTCAGATCATTTCTTTTGATCAAGTGTAAAAAATAGGTTGAGTCGTGATGGGTTAACTTTAAATCTTGTTTATTACCTGTTAAGAGGTCATTATCTTTCCAATATTTCGCCACAGCCGATGCTTTTCCCATGTCTTCATTGAGATCAAAATATACTGTTAACTTACCTCCCTCAACTCGGTTTCCATGATCATCCATGCAGGAGAATAAGGTCAATGAAAAAACAATTAAAACAGTCGTTAGCTTCACAAGCACTAAGATAATCAAAAGAAGAAAGGGCAACGATCATCTGGAGATTATTACCTTTAGAAAATGTATGCGCTGAAGAGATCGAATATACTTTTCGAGGGAGCGAATAGTAAACAAAGTTTACTGGACATGGAAATTCCTTCCAAATGGAACGGCAAAGTAATCTTGTTTTCTCATGGTTTTATGGGATTTAAGGATTGGGGAGCATGGCATCTTGTTCAATCTTTCTTTGTTAAGAGAGGATATGGTTTTGTAAAATATAATTGTAGCCATAATGGTGGTACCAAGGATAACCCCATTGATTTTCCTGATCTTGAATCTTTTAGCAACAACACGTACTCAAAAGAACTCAGAGACAATGATTGCATAATCAAATTAGTTAAAGCTCTCGTCAATGACCAAGTAAAGATCTTTTTAATAGGGCACTCAAGAGGTGGTGGTATCGTGTTATTACAATCGCAACGTTCTGATATTAATGGTATAGCTGCTTGGGCAGCTATTTCGAACATCGAACGACGCTTCCATAATATTGAGGAATGGAAAAATGATGGTTTGCGATTTCAAAAAAATGGAAGAACAAAACAGGAGCTACCAATGAAAATTGATATCTATGAAGATTTTATTTTAAATAGCGAAAGACTTAATATTATGAAATTTTGCAGGGACTCATTAACACCAACAATAGTGATTCATGGTGAGGAAGATACATCCGTTTTACCGTCCGAATCTGTAGAGATATCTAGATGGCTTAATACAAAGCCGATAATGATTAAAGGAGCTCAACATACATTTAATAGTAATCATCCTTGGGAATCGGAGCAATTACCTCTGGCTTTAAAACAAGTATGTGAGGCAACATTAGTTTTTTTTAATAAGCTCTAATACTACAAAAGAACCATAGAATACTATTCACTCCTTACTTATCGGCGCTTGATCGCTGTCTCATAGGTTTGTATCCAATTATCTACAGAAATTCTCCCTACTAGTTCACCTATCAACTCATAAGGAATATCGTTCATTCGTTTAAATCGAATACAACTTTTCCCCATATCCAATTTATAATTCGAATGATTTGGGTATTCCTTCACGAACCAATCGAGAAGTTTCTCATCGCTGTAAATACCCATGTGGTAAAAGGCTACGAAATTCTTTTGGGATGCTATGCTTAAAAATGGTAAAGGCAATTTGGGATCACAATGGTATCCATCAGGGTAAATAGAATGCGGTACAACATATCCAATCATTCCGTAACTCATCTCCTCAGAAAACCCTTTTGGCAAGTTATCCAATACTACCTTGCGTAATTCTGAAACTACTTCTTGACGATCTTTAGGCAGTTTTGAAATATAATCACTTGGTGAATTCGCTTCTATTTTCATTTATATAAATCTTTTACGTTCATCCAGTGTCGGTAACAAGCAACCTTCACGGGCTAGCTTCTTCCTGTTTCGGGCAATTAAATTATAGAAGGCATCTGTAAAAACAGCTGGAATCCATTTGAACACAATCATAGCTTTGTAAGGGTACCTAAGATAAGCAGAAAGGTGAAATGCCGCCTTCGACCGCTCAAACAATAGGCCCTTTTCACAAAAATAAAATGTTTCCTTATCAGGATCTGTAATACCCTGTTCTTTGAATATTTCAGACGATGTGTTAGAATCTAGAGGAGTAAATAAAATGGAGTCATCTCCATTTTTAAGCACAAATCTAACCGTCCTGCAGCAAAACCCACAATCCCCATCATACATTACAATCAATGAATTATTTAGCTCCATATCTCTAAAATTAATCAATTACTTAAACGATGTGTTATATTTGTCCCAAACAGAAATCAAATTTTAGAATGAAAAATATTGCTGTTATCGGAGCTGGAACAATGGGGAATGGAATTGCTCATGTGTTTGCTCAAACAGGTTACAACGTATCACTAATCGATCTTTCAGAGCAAAACCTTGAGAAAGGAATTGCTACAATCTCTAAGAATCTTGACCGTATGGTTGCTAAGGAAAAAATCTCTGCAGCGGACAAGAACGCTACGCTAGGAAGAATTCAGGGGCATACTTCAATGCAGGACGGAGTGAACGGTGCTGACTTGGTTGTTGAGGCAGCAACTGAAAATGTAGATCTAAAACTAAAGATATTCGCTGACCTGGATAAAATGGTTCCTGAAAACGTAATTCTTGCAACAAATACCTCTTCAATTTCGATTACCAAAATAGCATCTGTTACAAACAGAGCTGACAAGGTAATTGGAATGCATTTCATGAACCCAGTGCCAATCATGAAATTGGTTGAGATCATTCGCGGATACTCTACGACAGATGAGGTTACCGAAACGATCATGGAGCTATCAAGAATGCTTGGTAAAGTTCCGGTTGAAGTCAATGATTACCCAGGTTTCGTTGCAAACAGAATTTTGATGCCCATGATAAACGAGGCAATCATTACCTTGCATGAAGGTGTAGCCGGTGTTGAAGAAATCGATACTGTAATGAAGCTTGGAATGGCTCATCCTATGGGACCACTTCAATTAGCTGATTTCATTGGACTTGATGTTTGCTTAGCAATTCTAGAGGTTCTTCACGAAGGATTTGGAAACCCTAAATATGCTCCATGCCCCTTGTTGGTAAACATGGTAACTGCCGGAAAAAAAGGTGTCAAATCAGGAGAAGGTTTCTACTCTTGGGGACACGGAACGAAAGATCTTATCCTAGCAGAAAACTTTAAGAAATAAAATGATTCTAGCATAACAAAAAGAGGGGCCTCAGCCCCTCTTTTTACTTAACTCATCCAAGCTTTCAATGCTTTCTCTTGCTGCTTACTAGTGCTCTCTAATTTTCTGACGGCGTATTTTGTGTAAAATGGTCGCGCTACCTCTGGAATAACAACTTCAAATGTAGTTTCGTTTCTTTTTATGGTTAATATTTTTGTGTCATCATCAAAGTAATTCAACCATTTATCTAACTCACCATTACACGCAAATCCGTTAATTGCTGTGATCTCATCTTCAATCATCAATCCTGCCATCTCACCGGACCCCCCAGGGTATAATGCCTTCACAACGAAATGATTCCCACCTCTTACTGCTTTTATACCTAAACTGGCCTCGGAATAACTATCTGAGGCTTTTTGGATCATTTCCAATCCCAAATATTCAAATGCTTCCATCAAAATCGACTCAAATGGGGCATTTCCATTTATATAGGCTGCGAAGAATTCTGTAAAGTCCTCTCCACTCACCTCTTCTATTACTTGTTTGTAATCGGCTTCACCTACTCCCTTGGATTCTAATGCATAATTGAAATACAAGCGCTTCATTACTTTATCTAATCCGTATTTATTTCCAGTTGCCTTCAAAATTCGCACATCGATAACGAACGAGATCAAGCATCCTTCCGTGTATATAGACACTTTTCTACCTGGTGCACCAGACACATATCCATCTAACCAAGTATCGAATGAGGATTCAGCAACAGAAGTATAAAACCTTGCTGGATTATCAAAATGACGTTGCAGTTGTTTGTTCATTTCATTGAAGTATTCCTCCAATTTAAATACACCACTTTTCAACAAGAATAGGTCTCCCATGTAAGTTGTTACACCCTCGCAGATATAGCCTAATTTGGAATAATTCTCCTGTGTGAAATCGTACGGATACATTTCGATTGGACGAATAGCTTTTACATTCCATGTGTGATATAACTCATGAGAGCTCACACCAAGAAGTTCCTTATATAGGTCACCAAAGACATCATAAGAAGGGCCAAGTGCAATTACCGTAGAACGTTGGTGCTCCACACCATGATATGCCTTGTATGGAAGAATCTGATTCAAGAAATGATACTCCTCAACAGGAAACTCCATGAACTTTGCCATTTGGCAATCTGTAAATGCTTTGAAATCTTTCAATAATCTATCCCAATCCGGCTTTACTTCCCCGTTAAACCATACATGGAAATTTACACCGTCCGAGTCATAGGACCTTCTCTGCAAATCTCCAGAAGCGATAAATGGACTGTCAAGCAATTCATCAAAGCCTTTAGCGAAAAGAGTATTCCCTTCATTTTTCATCGAACATGCAACATCCCAATAATCAGGAATATTGAGCTTTACAGAAATATCATCATTGAAATGATCATCTGTAAATATGCAGCAATTCACGGGGTTAACATACAACTGATTCTTATCCAAATAGGTGGACCCTGCATTCAGTTCAGAAGCATAGTAATGATAGGTTACTTTGATCGCATCTAAACCTTTTGTTAATGCCGCCCAGCTATCTTTGGATACTTTCTGACAATCTACTTTATTCCCCTCAAGGTCATAAACTTGAAAGCTTCTTAAATTCTTAGCAAAATTGCCGAGTTCATAACGACCAGGCCTCCAAGCTGGGAGCTTTAAAACAGTAATATCATCCCTTACTTCAAAAGATAAATGAACATGAATATACTGTTGCGAGGGATTCGGAATATCGAAGACGAAACTCACCATAAATTTTGATTTTACACAAATTTAAAAGTAAGTCGCAACTCTACACTAATTACGCGTATAATTCCTCTTGGAGTTTCGAGATCTTCTCGTCCTCTAAGTATGCATCATATGGCATCATTTTATCAATGATACCATTTGGTGTTATCTCAATAATTCTATTGGCTACAGTACTTACCAACTCATGGTCATGTGAAGTAAAAAGCATGGTTCCTCTGAATTCAGCCATTCCGTTGTTTAATGCCGTAATTGATTCCAAATCTAGGTGATTCGTAGGCTCGTCCAACATTAACAAGTTACCCTTTGCCAGCATCATTTTCGATAACATACAACGTACTTTCTCTCCTCCAGATAGTACATTTGCTGTTTTTAGTGCTTCTTCACCCGTAAATAACATACGCCCTAGAAAGGTTCTCAAGTATACTTCTTCTTTCTCCTCGTCCGTATGCACATATTGCCTTAGCCAATCGATTAGACCAACCTTTTCCTCGAAGTATGAATGGTTCTCATTCGGAAGATATGCTGTACTGATTGTTGTTCCAAAATTAAAATCTCCAGAATCTGCTTCCAAATTGCCATTTAATATTTCAAAAAATGCTGTCAAAGCAACTGAATTCTTTGAAATCAACGCGATCTTGTCTCCTTTATTCACAATGAAAGAAACTCCCTTAAAAAGTTCCTGCCCATCAATTGATTTGGAAAGATTATCAATGTTCAATACTTGATTTCCTGCATCTCTTTCCTGATGGAATGTAATTCCAGGATACTTCCTACTGGATGGCTGAATTTCTTCGATATCAAGATTATCAAGCATTTTACGCCTTGATGTAGCCTGTTTTGATTTAGCCGCATTCGCAGAGAATCTAGCTATAAACTCCATCAATTCTTTCTTCTTCTCCTCAGCCTTCTTGTTCTTATCTGCTCTTTGTCTTGCAGCAAGCTGACTTGATTGATACCAGAATGAATAGTTACCTGTAAACAGATTGATCTTCGCGAAATCAATATCACAAATGTGAGTGCAAACCGTATCTAAGAAATGACGGTCGTGAGAAACAACAATTACTGTGTTTTTAAAATCCAGTAAAAAATCTTCTAACCAGCTGATGGTTTTCAAATCAAGGTCATTGGTAGGCTCATCGAGAATAAGTACGTCTGGATTTCCAAATAAGGCCTGTGCAAGCAATACACGTACTTTCATATCATTTGAAAGCTCGCTCATTTTCAAGTAGTGCTTCGCTTCATCAATTCCCAAGTTTGAAAGTAGCGATGCTGCATCTGTCTCAGCATTCCATCCTTCTAGATCAGCGAATTCAGCTTCTAATTCAGCAGTCCTCATCCCATCTTCATCGGAAAAATCAGGTTTCGCATATAGTGCATCTTTCTCTTTCATAATTTCGAAAAGACGCGTATGTCCCATGATTACAGTATTGAGAACTTCAAATTCATCAAATTCGAAATGGTCTTGCTTAAGGACAGCCATGCGCTTTCCTGGTTCTAGTGATATTGATCCAGTTGTTGGGTCTTGATCTCCCGTAAGAATCTTCAAAAAAGTCGATTTCCCTGCTCCATTCGCTCCAATAACACCATAGCAGTTACCATTCACAAATTTCAGATTAACTTCATCAAATAAAGTTCTTTTACCAAACTGTAGTGACAAATTATTTACTGTAATCATGCTTTAAATTTTGTGCAAAGATAGTCAATTAAAGGCATTACAGACTAAACGCAATATTGATAGATATATTCCTCATTGAAATATTTACCAAAAATTACTTCAACCAACTAAGATTTCTAGAGTACATAAAGATAAAAGCACCACTCAAAATTAATCCAAAGATTATCGACATCGAGGGAATGTTATTGGGTGAAACGTATAGATATATACCCCCAATTGAGAGTAAATTATAGACTATGTATAGATGGAATCCTATCTTTTCTCCTTGGAACATTTTCAATGCCCCAAAGAAACCGACAACATATGTCACCAGTGATATAGCCATTGCAAAGTAAAAATTTTCTTGAATTTGGGCCGTCATCGCCATAAATTGCTCCATCATCTGTGCAACGCCATCCATTCCCGCATCTTGCATTTGAGAGATTGCACGGGATAATTCAACACGTTCCGCTAATATTTCCTCCTCAGATGAAGGTCCAGCCACCAACTGCACCAGTAGGGTTAGCATATTAATTCCGATACTTACAAATGTTAGTATACAAAGTACTGTTAAGAGTGTTGGTCGCTTTTCTTCTTTCGGCTGTAATTCTTCCATATCAATTCATTACTAGATTATACTTTACAAAATCAATACTTTTATTAATCCATGGTTGCATAAAACAGTCTTGTGAAACGAAAGGGACATGTCTTCTGTAACTCTCTCTTAATTCTTGGATTCGACGTGAACTTTTTTCATCTCTAAAATCCATTGCTTGGGCGGCATTGAATAACTCAATCCCTTGGAGCACAAAACAATTCTCTATAACCCGATACAATTTTGTTGCAGCGTTAGCTCCCATACTAACATGATCTTCCTGACCATTACTTGAATCGACAGAGTCAACAGATGCTGGTGTGCAAAGCTGTTTATTCTGACTCACAATCGAAGCAGCAGTATATTGTGGAATCATAAAACCACTATTTAGACCTGAATTCGCAACTAAAAAAGGAGGTAGATCTCTAGTCCCAGAAACTAACTTGAAGACTCTTCTTTCTGATATACTTCCTAATTCTGCAACTGCAATAGCTAAAAAATCCATAGCTAATGCAACAGGCTGTCCGTGGAAGTTCCCCGCAGAAACCACATCATCTTCATCAACAAATACAGTAGGATTATCTGTGACAGCGTTTATCTCTCTTTCAAGAATTGTAGCACAATAATCAATGGCATCTTTAGAGGCTCCAAAAACTTGAGGTATACATCTGAACGAATACGGGTCTTGTACATGCGATTTTTTCCTTGCAATCATATTACTTCCCTCAAGAATGTTTCTAAATCGAGCAGCTACTTCCACCTGCCCTAATTGATTTCTGATTGAATTAACATTTTTTTGGAATGGATTAATTCTTCCATCATAAGCTTCAAGCGAGAGAGCAGCAATTGGTATGTACTGATCAAAAAGTTGTAGCGCTTTTGAAACACAATAAGAACCATAAGCGCTCATAAACTGAGTACCATTTAATAAAGCTAGGCCTTCTTTGGAACGAAGCTTAAGAGGTTCTAATCCAAATTCTTTTAAAATTTCGTTTGATGCCCTTATAGAATTTTTATGGTTCACTTCCCCTTCGCCCAATAACGGTAATGAAAGATGAGCAAGAGGTGCGAGATCTCCAGAGGCACCTAGACTTCCCTGTTGATAGATTACGGGTAAAATATCGTTATTGTAAAAATAAAGAATGCGTTCAACTGTCTCTACTTGGGCACCCGAACTACCATGAGACAATCCAATAGCCTTCAATAGTAACATTCTCTTCACGATATGATCTGGCACTCTCTCTCCTGTTCCACAAGCATGTGATTCCACAAGATTACGTTGCAATTTCTCTAGATCTTTTTCTTCTATCGCTGTATTACAGAGCGAACCAAAACCAGTATTAACACCATAGATTCTTTCCTCAGCAACACGAACTTTATCATCAAGATATTCGCGACACTTTTGAATATCTGCCTTTACCGATTCAGATAGTTTCACTCCCGCACAAGAATTTATGACCTGATCAAGTTGGGCTAAAGTGATCCAATTATTCTCAATAACGAACTCTTTCATTCTTCTGTAAATACTGTTACTAGCTTGTTCTGAGGATACTCTTTTTGTTCACCGGAATCCATGTTCTTCAACTGTATTACTCCACGTCTCATTTCATCCTCACCCAGTAATCCGATATACCGCACTCCCCTGTCGTTCGCATACTTCATTTGTTTATTCATCCTCACTGATGACGGGTATAATTCTGCTGCAATACCTTTTCCTCTTAATTCGTGAGAAAGCTCCATGCATTTCAATTCTGCCTCCTCACCGAAATTGATAAATAGAATATCTATTCTTTCATCTATTGCCTCGGGGAACAATTCAAGTTCTGTCAAAACATCATAGATACGATCGGCTCCAAATGAAATTCCCACTCCTGAAACTCCTTTCATTCCGAATATTCCTGTTAGGTCATCATATCTTCCGCCTCCACATATACTTCCCATTTTTACGCCATTCGCTTTCACTTCGAAAATTGCACCTGTATAATAGTTTAAGCCTCTCGCGAGTGTTACATCGAACTCAAGTTTAGCCTCTCTTAAACCAAGCATATTTACTTTATCAAACACCCAACGTAACTCATTGACACCTTGTAATCCAATCTCACTGGAAGATAGATATTCTGCCATTTGATCTAATCTGCTTTCCGTATCCCCTTCAATACTGAACAACGGTGAGATTTTTTCAACGGCCATCTCAGAAATGCCTTTATTTTTCAACTCCTTGATCACACCATCTTTACCGATCTTGTCCAGTTTGTCGATTGCGACTGTGATCGTTATCAAATTATCCTGTTCGCCACTAACTTCTGCAATTCCAGATAGGATCTTTCTGTTATTGATCTTGATCGTAAAGTCTGGAATTTTTAAATCAGAAAGTGCTTCATCAAAGATCTGTACAAAGTCAACCTCATAAAGCAGTGAATCACTTCCGACCACATCCGCATCGCACTGAAAAAACTCCTGATATCTACCGTGCTGTGGACGGTCTGCCCTCCAAACCGGCTGGATCTGATATCGCTTGAATGGGAATGAAATATCATTTTGATGTTGGACAACGAAACGCGCAAATGGAACTGTCAGATCATAACGTAATGCCTTTTCAGCGAGGGAATTACTGAACCTAGCAAGGTTTCCATTCTTTAATGCCTCCAAGTCAGCTTTTTTGACCTTCTCTCCAGAATTCAGGATCTTGAAGATCAAACGATCACCCTCCTCGCCATACTTGCCCAAAAGAGTTGAAGCGAGCTCAAATGAAGGAGTCTCAATAGGTGCAAATCCGTATTTCTTGAACACCTTCTTTATTGCATCGAAGATGTAATTACGTTTTGCTACTTCCTTTGGTAAAAAATCTCTTGTCCCTTTTGGAGTTGACGGTTTCTGTGCCATCGATATATTTTTATCAGCAAATATAGAAATTGCCTGTCATTTGTGTAATGGTAAAGAATCTTTTCCAAGCCATCTCAGTACGTTATCGTACCATATCAGCTCAGATTCCTTCCTGGTAAGGATGTCCGCTTCTACAGCAAAATCTATCACTCTTCCTGGATAAGATCTTGCAACTCCTTCCATTTCACCAAGGGGATAGGGGTCGTCTAATCCAGCCACTATCTGCTCAGCTCCAACTCTTGTCTTTAAAAGTTGAAGAGTATATGAATCATGCACTAATGTATCAAAGAATAGATTTTGATGACCTAATGAAGATCTTGGATCCTGTGCATCCTCAAAAAGATCTGGTCGTCCATCAAAACCCTGAAGTCTTCTTCCATAATTAGCTTGTCCAAGCATACAACCATGTGCAAAACATGTTCGGATATTCGGATATTTTGTTACGAAATTGTTGAGCGCATAAAAATGAAGTGCATCCGCAGTCTGTGCCATCATCCATACCAAATGGAAACGCCAAAATTTATTTTTTAGCTTTACCATTTTTTCACCATCATAAGGATGAATCTCCATCGCCAGACCATACTCATTTGCTAATTCAAAAATTGGCTTTAATGAATCATCGGAAACTGTCTGCCATTCGCCTTCTTTATTTAGATAATGTGTGGGTAAACAAAGTAAATTCATGTCCAACTTCTCAACGCATCGTTCGATTTCTGCCAAAGCATCATCCATATACAATGGTTGAACTACAAATCCTGTCGTAAATTTATCCGGCCGTCTTTGCTGAATACTTGCATTGAAATCGTTTTGCCACTGAATAGCTGCTTTAGCATCTTCTCTTTCCCATCCGTTGCAATACAATTGAGAAAGGTTGAGCATTACACCATGCTGGATGCCATACTGCTCCATCCATTCTAGCTTCTCCTCAAAGAAAAAACTTGGGTCCGTAATTGGTCTAGACCAATCTCCCTGACGCATGAATTTTTTATCTTCATCTATCCAGAAGAGCTTTTTATCCTTCATGAACTGTGGAACTTCCTTTGGCTCAGGAAGTAAATGACCATGTCCGTTTATCTTCATTTAAAGTAGCGTATGAGTGAACGCTTAAATATACTGAAAGGACCTTATTTACGGAAGATATTGTCTAGGAAAACAATGAGTCAACAAACTCATTGCGAATGAATGGCTGTAAATCCTCCATTGCTTCACCTACTCCAATATACTTAACAGGAATCTTCATTTGATCTGAAATACCAATAACGACACCTCCTTTTGCGGTGCCATCCAGCTTTGTAATCGCCAACGCATTAATATCAGTCGCTGCCGCAAACTGCTTCGCTTGTTCATAAGCATTCTGACCTGTAGAGCCATCTAAAACGAGTAAAACCTCATGAGGAGCACCAGGCACGACTTTATCCATGACTCTCTTAATCTTTCCTAACTCATTCATTAAATTCACCTTGTTGTGAAGTCTTCCTGCTGTATCAACAATAACGACATCAGCATTTTGAGCTTTTGCGGATTCCAGCGTATCGAATGCTACAGATGCAGGATCAGCTCCCATTCCTTGTTGTACAATAGAAACACCAACCCGCTCAGACCAAATAATCAACTGATCAACAGCTGCCGCTCTAAACGTATCTGAAGCTCCCAATATTACTTTACTTCCCTGCTGCTTGAATTGATGTGCTAATTTACCGATCGTTGTTGTTTTGCCAACACCATTAACGCCAACCACCATTATCACATGCGGATGACCTTCATGTTTTGGTATTTCAAAATTCACTTCTCTCGAAGTATTATTCTCTTCCAGCAGGCTAATAATTTCTTCTTTCAAGATTGTATTAAGCTCTTCAATTCCCATAAATTTATCACGAGAAACACGTTCCTCGATCTTTTCAATGATCTTTAAAGTTGTTTCCACACCAACATCAGAGGTAATCAAAACCTCCTCCAGATTATCAAGAACTTCGTCGTCAACTTTCGATTTACCTACTACAGAACGAGCAAGCTTATTGAAAAAACTTTCTTTCGTCTTTTCAAGTCCTTTATCTAAAGTTTCTTTCTTTTCCTTAGAGAAAAAATTAAATAATGCCATATAGTAAATACAAAAGCCCCTATCTAATGACAGGAGCTTAAATGATATTTATGTCAGGAGATTATTAGTTCTTGTCGAACCACTCCTTTACCTTATCGTTGTGAACAATCTCTTCTTTAAAACCGTAGGATCCAGTTTTCCCCGATTTAACCATTTTAATCACTTTCGTATGCTCCTTTCCTCCACCTTTCTGAAGGGATGCTACTACTTTCTTTGCCATGTCTTCCTATTATTTAATTTCCTTGTGAACCGTGTAACGCTTCAAAATCGGATTGAACTTCTTAATCTCTAAACGATCCGGTGTATTCTTCCTGTTCTTAGTAGTGATGTAACGAGATGTTCCTGGCATGCCAGACTCTTTATGCTCCGTGCACTCTAAGATGACTTGAATTCTATTTCCTTTTTTTGCCATGTCTTTTTGTTTTAAACTACCGTTTCACAACGGGTAGACTTGCTTACTTAATCAATCCATTCGCACGCGCTTCTTTAACACATGCATAAATACCTTTCTTATTAATCGTTCTCAAAGCTGAAGTTGAAATCTTCAACGTGATGTACTGATCCTCTTCAGGAATGTAGAACTTCTTTGTGATCAAGTTCGGATAGAACTTGCGTTTCGTCTTTCTATTTGAATGAGAAACATTGTTTCCCGTCATCACTTTCTTTCCTGTAATCTGACAAACTCTTGACATCTCTAATAATTTAATCCTTTAAACAAAAGCGGGTGCAAAGAAACCACTTAATTCGTAAAGATACAAGTAAATTAAAACTTTTTTAAGTATTCAGATTAAGTATTTCACAGCGAAGGAGATTTAGTGCCGCATTTACCGTCATTTCTATATTTCTAGAACGATCCGTTCCAAATTGAAAACGCTTAGAGAACACTCTTTTTTTGCTCGCAATTGCTATCCAAACTGTACCAACAGGTTTTTCATCAGTTCCACCATTTGGTCCAGCCACACCAGACGTTGATATACAGAAATCAGTTTTTATTTTCTTTAACCCTCCTTGCGCCATTGCCTCAACAACTTCCCGGCTAACTGCACCGTGTAAAGTGAGAATATTCTCTGATACATCAGCGAACTCTTTTTTCAATGCATTTGAATAAGTTAAGAATGAGCCTGTAAAATATTGAGATGATCCAGAAATAGAAGTCAAACTTTTTGCAATTGCTCCTGCCGTGCAGCTCTCTACAGTAGAAATTGTGTACCCCTTCTCGATCAATAGCTCGCTAACTACTCCGGGCAAAAATGCACCATCAAATCCGAAGACGTGTTTTTTAATTCTATCTTCTATTTGATCCAAATAATTGGCGATCAATTTGCGATTCGTTTCGTTCCTTTTTCCACTTAAACGCAGT
This sequence comes from Crocinitomicaceae bacterium, assembly GCA_023254905.1. GTDB lineage: Bacteria > Bacteroidota > Bacteroidia > Flavobacteriales_D > Crocinitomicaceae > UBA4466. The sequence goes on from JALRKF010000006.1 coordinate 16,014, forward strand.
CTGACCAATCCTGGTGACGGCAGATAAGCGAGTCCAATTTCATCCTGACGAAGTGCATCCTCAATATCACTTATCTTCTCGGCAAGAAATGACTCACCTATTCCTTGCGTATGAATCGTTCTATAATATAGAGCCTCCGGTTTGAAACGATCTACTAATCTCGGAAAAACTTCATCTATCATTATTCCTTTCATTTCATATGGGACGCCAGGAAGACTAACTACAATTTTTCCATCTTTTTCAAACCACATTCCAGGTGCAGTTCCATTTTCATTGAAGAGTATATTACATGCTTTTGGTAAGGCGGCTTGTTGAGTATTTACTTCAAGCATTTCACGACCTCTTTTTGTGAAAAAATCCGTTATATGGTCTAAAGTTGGCTGGTGAATCTCTAGTTCAGTATTGAAATATTCGCATAGAGTATATTTCGTAATATCATCCTTCGTAGGACCCAAGCCTCCGGTTATAAGGACAACATCCGCCCTAGATAGAGAAAAATCAAGAGAATTTAATATCGCCTCCTTTGAGTCCTTGATCGTTAAGCCCTCCACAACTTCTCCTCCAATTCGCGCAATCTCTGTTCCGATCCAAGATGCATTTGTATTGATCGTTTGACCTAACAGTAATTCATCACCTATTGAAACAATAAAGACATTCATTTCAATTTGTATTTTGCAATTGATTCTACGTGACCAGTATGTGGAAATTGATCCACAATTGAGATTTTTTCTAAATCATACCCAGCATCCCTCAATTGCGCTGTATCTCTGGCTTGGGTGGACGGATTACACGAAATATACACAATGTTTTTTGATCCCAAAGCAATAACTTTCCGCAATGTTTTAGGCGCTATACCAGCTCTTGGAGGGTCTAGGATGATGGTTTTAATTTTACCTTCAAAATTTGGGTATTGGAGCAAAAACTTGCCAACATCACTAGAATAAAATTCAATTCCTTGTATACCGTTTCTCTCTGCATTTTTTCGTGCATCCTTGATTGCTTCTTCCACAATATCGACTCCGACTATTTTAACGCCCTTCATCTTGGATGCAAGAATCTGACCAATCGTTCCAGTTCCACAAAAAAGATCCATAACAATATCACTTTCTTCTAAATCCTCCTCAAAAACGTATTCCAAAGCTTTCGTATACAGCCTTTCAGCACTTTTTGGATTTGTTTGAAAGAAACTTTCCATGGAAATCTCAAAAGAAAGTCCGAGTAATCTTTCGACAACTATACCTTCACCATACAAAAGTATTGAATCACCATTTTCAATCTTAGCTCTGTCAGCAACATTATCATTCACGGTATGTTGCAATCCAGCCAATCGTCCTCCTAATTTATCGATCATGAAATTTTTAAAAGCTTCTCGATTAAACTTTTTGATACCATCTGATGATGTAACTAGATTAATCAGAAGCTTGTCCTGATCAAATGATTTACGCACTACCAAATGACGGAAAAATCCTGTTTTCTTTGGTGGATGCCAAGCAGGAAGGCCTGTTGACTTCAAGAATTCACGAAGATTGAATAGTTTCGATTCCAATTCTAAATCAAATAGTCCGCTCGGTTCGTTGAGAGACTCCACCTTCCACCAAGTTCCTCTTCTTTTGAATCCGAGAGCAAATGCATCATCAATTTCTTTACTAGTCTGTAAATCGTGTTCAATGGATGAAAAACTATATTCCATCTTATTTCGATAGAAATAGTGCTCTGGTGATGAGATAAATTCATCAAACAAACTCTCTACCTTCTTTACCCCCCCAATCTTTCGAAGGACATCTAGTGTTGAGGTTCTTTTCATCTCTTCTTGAATCTTGATAGGAACGAAGATATAAGGAGCTCCTGAAATTTCCTGAAACTTACTTATTTCTTCTTTGGGAGACCTTTCCAATACTTCTAGCAATTTGGCTTCCGCATATTTTCTGCGTTTTTTTGAAATCCTTACTCGAACTCTCTGACCGGGAAAGGCATTATCTACGAAAATAATATAATCTCCCTCTTCCAATTTTAATCGAGCTATCCCCTTTCCGCCGAAAGCAAAATCTTCTATTTCAAGATCAAGAACTTCAGCTCTTCTTATAACTGTCATAATAGTTAGATCATTCCTCGAATAATACCCTTATCTGAATCACTAATGAAACTGAGTACTTGCTTTGTAATTTCAGATTCAGGAAGAGAGTTTGTGATGACTTCAACTCCTTTTGAGATATTGTTATTCATTACATATAGTAATCTGTAAATATCCTCAACCTCTTTTACGAAGTTATCGTCAAAACCTCTTCTCCTAAGGCCTATTGAATTTACTCCTGCAAATCCAATCGGCTCCCTTGCAGCCTTGACATAAGGAGGAACATTTTTTCGAACCAATGATCCGCCTGCAACAAAGGCATGTGCACCAATTCGGATGAATTGCTGAGTACCTACTTTACCTTCTAATATCGCGTAATCTTCAATTGTGTTGTGACCAGCCAAACCAACATAACTGGCCAGAATTACATTATTACCAACCTGACAGTCATGTGCTACATGAACATAAGTCATTAGTAAACAATTACTCCCGATAGAGGTTTTCCATTTGTCTTTGGTACCTTTATGAATAGTAACACATTCACGAATCACAGTATTATCACCAATCTCAACGGTTGTTTCTTCACCATCAAATTTTAGATCCTGCGGCACCACGCCAATTACAGACCCGGGGAATATTTCACAATTCTTTCCTATTGTTGTACCTGAATAGATTGTCACATTGGGATGGATTCTCGTTCCCTCTCCAATAACTACATTTTCGTAAATAGTTGAAAAACTGTCAATCTGAACATCTTTTCCGATTACAGCACCCTTTGAAACATTTGCCAGATTACTTATCATTCCTTGTCTTTAACAACCTGAGCAAGCATTTCTGCTTCAACAACAGGTTTTCCATTAACATAGCCTTGCCCTCCCATGTTTACTAATCCACGACGAATTGGTGACAGAAGATTGAGTTCAAAAACAATAGTATCGCCCGGAACAACTTTTTGTTTGAATTTGACCTTATCAATCTTCATGAAATATGTTGAGTAGAGATGTGGATCTTCCACTTTACTCAAGGCAAAGATACCCCCAACCTGAGCCATCGCTTCAATTTGAAGAACACCCGGGAAAACCGGATTACCGGGAAAATGACCCGTGAAAATAGGTTCGTTCATAGTAATATTCTTCACGCCAACTATAGACTCCTCTCCCATCTCCATGATCTTATCTACCATCAAGAATGGATATCTATGGGGAAGCATTTTTTCTATATCCTCAGTGGTGAACAATGGATCTTTCTCTAGATCAAACTTTCGACCTTTTCGTTGTTTTTGCTTCCAGTATTCTTTGAGAACCTTTGCAAATCGTACATTGCCAGAGTGCCCTGGTCTTGCTGCTAGGATATGTGCTTTGATTGGTATACCAACAAGTGCGAGATCTCCAACGATATCGAGCAATTTATGTCTTGCCGGTTCATTTTCAAATTGTAGTTTCGTACTGTTCAAAACCCCTATTCCTTCAACATTCACTTCAAGATCCTCTTTCCCAAGTAATTTTGCTAATCGATCTAGTTCCTCATTACTAATATCATTTCTCTCTACCAAGACAATCGCATTGTCTAAGTCTCCACCCTTAATGAGGTCATTCTTGGCTAAGAATTCTAATTCCCTTAGAAACACAAATGTTCTACAAGATGAAATCTCTTCTTCAAATTCATCAATCTTGTACATAGTTGCGTGCTGTGTACCTAAAACAGGTGACTTGTAATCAACCATTACTGTCAGCCTGTAATTAACATCAGGAACAGCCAGGAACTCAATACCCTTATCCAAATCTTCCCAAGGAATATTCTCCTCTAACTCTAAATAAACGCGTTCTTCATCCTGATCATCATAACCAACCGCTTGAATAGCTTGAACAAAGGGCTTAGAACTTCCGTCCATGATTGGAATCTCTGGACCATCCAATTTAATCAATGCATTATCCACTTGACAACCATACAAAGCGGCGAGTAAATGTTCCGTTGTGTATACACGCGCACCATTCTGCTCCAATGTGGTTCCCCGATCAGTCGCAACTACTAGATCACAATTGGCTTCAATAGTTGGTTCTCCATCGATATCGATACGCTGAAATTTATAGCCATGATTTCCTGCAGCAGGATGTATCTCCAGCTGAACTTTTTCTCCAGTATGTAATCCAACGCCCGAAAGTTTTACAACCCCCTTTAATGTTCTTTGTTTCTCTGACATAAAGACTAGTCTTTAGTTAGCTCCTTAATTTTATCTTCTAAAACTTTTAATCGGTCTAGGATCATCGGAAGTCTTCTGAAGCCTAAATACGATTTCTTGTAGTCATGTCCTTCAAAAGCAGGAGAACCCATCATTTTCTTGTCGTCCTTAACATCTCCAGCTACACCTGATTGAGCGGCAATCATTACACGATCTCCGATTTTCTGATGCCCTGCAAAACCTACTTGACCTCCTACCATAACATTACTGCCAATCTTGGCAGAACCAGCAACTCCTACTTGAGCAGCCATTGCCGAATTATTACCTATTTCAACATTATGACCTATCTGAACCAAGTTATCAATCTTCGAACCAGCACGAATAATAGTACTGCCCATTGTGGCTCTATCTACAGCTGAATTCGCTCCGATATCTACATTATCTTCCAGTATAACATTCCCAATTTGTGGAATACGATCGAACTCACCTTTGCTATTGGGCGCGAAGCCAAATCCATCTGCCCCAATAACAGCACCGGAATGAATAGTGCAGTTTTTGCCTATTATACAATCTCTGTATACTGTTACACCTGGATAAATCTTTGTTCCTTCACCAATAATCACATTGTCACCAATGTTTACATTCGGATAAATACTGACTCCGGTTGAAATCTTAACATTTCTGCCCACATAGCTAAATGCACCCAAATAAACACCTTCCCCGATTTCTGCAGATTCTGCAATAAAAGATGGTTCTTCAATTCGAGGCTCCTCTTTTCTCATCGTATCATAAAACTCTAAAAGTTTGGCAAAACATGCATAAGCATCAGAAACTTTGATTAGAGTTAATGTCGACGGTATTTTTTTTGAAGGATTGAAATTATTGTTCACAATGCATATACTCGACTCGGTAGTGTAGATATACTCTTCGTATTTAGGATTCGAAAGAAATGATAGAGTGCCTATTTTGCCTTCCTCAATTTTCGAGAGACCTGTGACTTCTACATCGGGGTTCCCTAAAATTTCTCCCTCTAAAATACCTGCTATTTGTTCAGCCGAAAATTTCATAAGTCAAAAATATCAATTTCAATTAGGTCTTTAAATAGTTAACGAGGTAATTATTAACACTATCGGTTTAATTTGCTTTTGTGTAACAATCTGATCCTTGGACATCCATGTAATGAATATTAATCTTGTTTTTATACCACATAGCCTGAAGTCCAACGGTAATGGTGTCTAATTCAAAAATCATGTAGTGATCAGCTTTTGGTCTCATATTTAAATCTGTACGACTAAAGTCGATCTTTCCACTTGTCTTTAATCCCTCCAGGATCTTTCTTGGGTTGATTAAGCCAAGTTCACTCTGTAAGCATGTAAGTAATTTTGATGAGTCCACAAAAACCAAATTACTATCCAAGGGATAACGTAAAATATTCCCTAGGCCAGCAATAGATGGTTTTACATTATCGACATTGGTTGCGATACCAGCCTCAGAAATAAAACTTTCAAATGGAAGTGTAAAAAAGAATTTCTTTCCGTTATTCTCGATAATATATGTTTTTGACTCGAGCTCTTTTTCACTTTGATCAAAAAGTACATCTCCATCATTCAATACGCCAATGAGATCATCCGCTGATATGCCATTAACTGTCAGTGTATTAAGCATTGAATCTGATACAACGATTAATCGATCCAAAATGGCATTCTTAACTCTGTTTTCCGGAAGCCAAGAGCAACCGCGATTTCTAAAAAAGAAGAAAACAAAAATAATCCCGAGACCAAATCCGATCCCATAATACTTTAACCTTCTAAAAAATGAATCCATCGATAATGTTTCCGCGAAGATAATACAAAAAAAGCCGCTCATTTGAACGGCTTTCATCTATTCTTAAGTCTAAATTTAAACTAACTCATTCAATTTTTGAGTCAATTGCGCTTTAGGAACTGCACCTACCGATTTATCAACTACCTCACCGTTTTTGATAAATAATACTGTTGGAATATTTCTCACTCCAAATTGAGCAGAAACACCTGGATTACTATCTACATCAACCTTTCCCACGAGTGCCTTCCCATCGTATTCGGTAGCCATTTCTTCAATGATGGGTCCAATCATTCTGCATGGACCACACCAAGCCGCCCAAAAATCAACCACTACGGGCTTATCAGAATTCATAACTACTTCTTCAAAATTCCCATCTGTAATTTCTAATGCCATAACTATTCTTTTCGTTTATTTTATTTCGCCTTAAAGCAAATTTAGTTTTTTCTATTAGGTATCAATTATTTTACCATTCAAATATTTTTGTCAAATTGTCATGCTAGTTATTTTGAATACGCATTTTTTTGGTTGTCTTCTGATTTTCTGTGATCAACGCATAAAAATAATTACCATCGTGGACACCTGACGTATCAAACCTAACAATATTTCCTCCTTTAGTAAACCTACCTTCTTTTATTACTAGAATTTCATTCATATCTTGATCCAAAAGAAGAATTTTCGCATCTCGCTCATGTTGCGAGGTAAAATATATTTCCACTTCTCCGCAAACGCTATCAGAATCTAGAGAATATAACACGCAATAATCTTTCGTATTCATGTTATCTCTATCAAACCGCTTAAGAAGTCTTTTATAGATCAGAATGGAAAGAGTTATTATTGAAAGAGTCAAGAGTATCCACATTCCAATCTCGGTCCAGTTGTAAGTATATAATGACATATTTAAAGTGCAATTAAACCTTTTATGTTAGAGGCCTCTTTATATCTTTGTATCACTGATTCTGGAGATATCATCATTTCTTTGGCACCAACACTTATATATCTCCCATTCTTCGATTGCTGAAGCCTCAGATCTGTACCCTCATCGAACAATGCTGTTACCTTAGCTACGAGCTCAGAGTCATTTGGAACTATGAACTTGAAAAAATATATTTCGGGCCAATTCATATTCTCTAGCTGCATACGTAACTTCTCGTATGAATCTGAATCACTCATAACCGTTGTATTTTAACCACAAAAATAGTCTTTTCGTTTCCTTCTGCAGCAATTCATTCTGCTCAACTTTACCATTCGAACCGTTAATTGCTTGTATGAGATCCATGGGGTCAAACTCAATCGATGCCATTATGCTCTCATCTCCTTCCACGGCACCAGCCAAGCGAGTCCAGGATAAAGCATAGTTTTTATACATTAAAAGGGCTTTCTCCATTAACTTTTTCAATGAATTGAGACTGTTGGAATGATGAATACGCCTCTTCCAATTTGACATATTTCTTTGATGATTTCGAAGACATTCAGCAAGGTCAATGGGGTTGTCTGACATGTCGAATTCCAATTCAATTGTTTCATCAACACACGTTTCGCCAAGAGTCTCGATTGCATTTTGAATGCGCTCCATCTGCACAATTTTATTTTGATACGTTTTCACAAATGGCACTTTAAGAAGGAGGTACTGTTTAATCTCAAACAGCTTTTGTTCTTGAGCGTCACCCATATCATCAAACTCATCCAAATTCAATATTAATCTAGCTTCCTCTGTTGTCATTCAACTTCACTATTGTTTTGACGCATACGAATATTCAACAATTCAACGCATAATGAATAAACTAGGGCGAAGTATATGTATCCCTTTGGCACATGCTGACCGAACGCCTCTGCGACGAGCACTACGCCAATTGTAACAAGGAACCCCAGTGCGATCATTTTAATTGTTGGTCTACTATTGATGAATTGAGAAATTGATTTCGCAAACAAAAGCATGACAACCATCGAGATTATTACAGCAAGATAAATAACTATCATCGGATCTGCTCCGGTTTGCTTTTCAAGACCATTTGTCATACCGATTGCAGATATGATCGAATCAAAGCTGAATACGATATCTATTAAAATTATTTGAGTTATTACACCAGAAAGAGTTTCTTTGATATTTTGAATTTCTGAGTGGTCACCTGTTATAGTCTCCCTCATTTCGACCGTGCTTTTATAAATCAGAAATAACCCTCCAAATAAAAGAACCATACTTTGTCCAGTGAAAGGTGTATCAAATATTGTGAAAAGCGTCTTAGTCATTCCCATTATCCAAGCAACTACAGTCAATAAAAATAAACGGACAATCAATGCCAATGCTAATCCTACATTTCTTGCTCTCCTTTGATTTTGTGGGGGTAGACGATCCGTAACAATCGAAATAAAAATAATATTATCAATTCCCAATACAATTTCGAGGACGGAGAGAATTAATAAATAAACAATTCCGTCCCATGTTAGTAAAATTGAAAAGTCCATTAATGCGAAATTTAGTCGAAAACTCAATACTATATCCAGGTTTTAGCTTCCTGAAAATAATTTTTTAAAACTTTATCATTTCTGCTCGAATCAGTAAATACCTCCAATAAATCAGGTCTTCCAACTCCAAAATCCTTAAAAAATGTTGAAAGCTCGCCCTGTAAACCAGTATCATCTGAAACAGAACGATAATTAATATTGAAAGCCCTACAAATATGTTCTGCAGTTTGTTCGTGCTTTGCTTCAAAGTACTCTTCCAATTGAGGGGTACTAGAGGGACCATCAATTATCTTAAAGATACCACCGCCATTATTATTCACTAAAATAATTTTCACATTGCCCAGTAAATATTTAGTCCACAAAGCATTACTGTCGTACAAGAATGAAATATCTCCAGTAACAAGGACATTTAAATTTTCCGGCATCTTAAAGGCAAAGCCTAACGCGGTACTTGTACTACCATCAATACCGCTTGTTCCGCGATTGCCATAATATTTAGCATCCTGTACAGGGTCAAAAAGCTGACAATATCTCACAACAGAGCTATTGGCCATATGCAGGTAAGTGCCGTTTGGTAAAAACTGATTAATCCAATGAAATACCTTGAGATCTGAAAATTCAATGCTGTCCAAGTATAAATCTTGATGATCCTTGACAAGGAAGTCCAATTGTTTCCATTTGGAACCAAAATTTGAATGATATTTTCGCATTTCTTTCTTCTGAAGTATTTTGAGAATATCAAATGGAGAGGCAAAAATATGCTGGGTAAGATGGCGATATGTATCCATTTCGGGAAACTCAAATCCCACCCTGAAATGCTTAAGTCCTTTTGTATTTCGAAGAAAGGTTTTAATCCTTTTGGAGATCACCGCGCCCCCAAAAGTCAGCAATAGATCAGGTTTGAATTCATCCCATTGATCCTCTGGAATAACGTTCAATGATCTATCAATACAATGATTTAGCCTCGATCCGGATAGATTGGATGTATTCTCTACTAACACGCAAATCGACGGATCCAAGGAAAGATCGTTAATCAATTTCTCTGTACCTACATCTCTATCCATTTGACCAACCAATACCATAATCTTTTTTGCAGCTTTCCATTCTTTTTTGAATGCTCGAAGAGATTCTGCTCGGAATGGTTCTATTCCAACGTTGAATGGAAAGACTTCGGACGCAGTTACCTCAGCAGTATCATATAACGGCTCTGCAAATGGAAGATTAAAATGTACCGGACCTCTCCACCCCGATATTGCATTTCTTAAGAGTTCTTCAATCTTCTCCGCATATACACCCTTCTCCTTTGCACTTTCTGGAATTACCAATTCACCATGCACATGATTGTAATAGACCCCTTTTTGAACGATTGTCTGACCATCACCATGATTAATCCATTCCTCTGGACGATCAGCGGTCATAATGATCAGTGGTACGCATTGATAATAAGCTTCAGCTATAGCAGGGTAATAATTTAGCATCGCTGATCCCGAAGTACATGTTAATCCCACCGGTTCACGGGTAGCTAATGAAATACCTAAGGCGTAAAAAGCTGCTACGCGTTCATCATGTATTACAAGTGTTTCAATATCTGGATGCGAATCTGCTGATATAACAATCGGTGCATTTCTTGAGCCAGGAGAACAGACAATGGTTTTCATGCCAGCTGCAAGACATCTCTTTAATAGGATTTGAACACTCGATTTGTCAGAAGCAATCATTTCGCAAAACTACAAGTTTTCTATAACCTCCATAAGGGTTTTTGCCTTATTTTCTGTTTCGTCCCATTCGTTTTCTACTACAGAGTCCTTCGTATATCCACCTCCTAAATATAAGTAAGCATTGTTGCCAATTATTTGCAGGCAACGTAGATTGACATAAACATTCACGGTTTCCTCAATAAGACCTAAAAACCCGGTATATAAAAGTCTATCATGATACTCAAATCTTTTGATTAAGTCTATTGCTTCGAAACGTGGTGAGCCAGAAACTGCTGGTGTTGGATGCAGAACATCAATGAGTTGCATCGCATCATTACCTCTTATCGATGTAAATTTAGTTCGAAGGTGTTTTACTGGCCCGGCAATAAGTTCACTCCTGTTCTGTAATGAAAATGAAATACAAAGTTGATTTAATTCGTCTTCAATAAAACGTGTAACCATATCCTGCTCGGCTACTTCCTTTTCATTCCATTCTGTTATATCATCAGCTGATTTCGTGGAGGCCAATGCTACAGTTTCAAAATCTTGATTTCTTCCCTCAATAAGTTTTTCCGGTGTAGCACCAATCCAGTGACCGAGAGTATGACTTATTATCTCGTACACGAAAGCATTCGGATATTTGATGCATAAAGCTTCAAACAATTTGTCTTTAGCGGAGCTCTTGATCGACACTTTTTTGATTCTGGAGAGAACAGCCTTACCAAGATCCAATTCTTTTATCTCTCGAAGAAATTTATCCCCATTAGTCAAATACTCTTCTCTTGATAAAACCGCAGGTGGCTTAATATCAATTGATTCATTCACAGATGTTCCTGAATGGAATGCAAAAAGATTCTTCTTTAAGAAATCTGATACCACGAACCCACTGAAATCTTCCAAGTTTTTGTGGACTAAGAAGGCTCCTTTTTCTGTTACAATACTATTGCCTGGTATTCGATATTTTAGACTATCATACATCTACCTTGGAACAATCATAACAGTTAATCTCCCTGAGCAAAGTAATTTATCCGTGCTCAAATCTCGAATATCCACCTGCCATACATGTGTTCTCTTTCCACAATGAATAATCTTTCCTATGCCTTCTACCCTTCCAGATTTTATCCCTCCCATGTGATTAGCATTGATCTCTAATCCTACGGGGACTTCTTTTTCAATATCCAAAAGTAAGGTAGAGCCCATTGAACCAATACTTTCAATCAATACTGCACTCGCGCCACCATGCAACAGCCCCATCGGTTGATGAGTTCGATTGTCCACTGGCATCGTAGCTTTCAAGTAATCATCGCCTAATTCGGTACATTTAATATCTAATAACTCCATGAGAGTATTTTTGCTCATCGAATTGATGAGTTCAACAGGAACTTGTTTCAACTTCATAGAACAAAAATAGTGGTGTGAAGCTGATTTAACAACTTGTAGTTAATGAATAATATAACAATCTAGAAAATAGTTTAGGATATGAAGTAATTTTGAAATATGTCAGTAACGGAAAATAACGTTAAAAAATACACCACCTTTGGTGTTGATGCAAATGCTAATGAAGTTTATACCTTTTCCAATATTGATCGCTTAAAAACTTTATTAAATAAGTATTCTAAAGAAAGGCACTTAATACTTGGAGGAGGCAGCAACGTGTTATTTACCGAAGATTTTGATGGTGTCATTTTGATCAACAAGATTTTAGGGATTGAAACCGTTTTTGAGGATAATGAGTCGATTCACCTCAAAGTAGGTGCCGGTATAGTGTGGCATAAATTCGTACTTCATTGCGTAAATGAAGAGCTTGGAGGAGTTGAAAATCTTTCTTTTATACCCGGAAGTGTTGGGGCGAGTCCCATGCAGAATATCGGCGCGTATGGTGTTGAGATAAAAAATGTCTTCGTCGAATTGGAAGCTATTAACAAGGAATCAATGGAAATCGAAAGATTCGATAAATCCAGTTGTAAATTTGGGTACAGAGAAAGTGTTTTTAAAAGAGAATTAAAAGACAAGTATGTTATAACCTCTGTTACATTCAGACTTTCTAAAAAACCGAAGATTAATTCATCCTATGGAGCGATCAATGAAGAACTTCGGTCTCGAGGAATTAAAAATCCTACCATCAAGGATATTTCAGAGGTGGTAATTGCGATTCGTCAAAGTAAGCTTCCTGACCCAAAAAAAATCGGAAATGCTGGAAGCTTCTTTAAGAACCCCATAGTAACTAAAAACATTCTCGATTCGATTCAAGAAAAATTTTCGGAGGTACCGAATTATCCTGTTGATGATGAGCATGTAAAGTTGGCTGCGGGTTGGTTAATCGAAAAAGCTGGTTGGAAAGGTAAAACATTTGATACGTATGGTGTTCATAAGAAACAAGCGCTTGTCCTTGTCAATTATGGAGGAGCAAATGGAAATGAAATATTTAAGCTCTCTGAGCAAATAATTTTTGATATCAAATCAAAATTCGGGATTACATTAGAGAGAGAGGTGAATATAATCTAAAAATCTTCCGAATTTACAACAATCTATTATCAACCATTCAATCGAACTACCATTCAGTATCTTCGTCTAATAAAGATCTCCAGTCATTAGAGTTATCCTCAGAATCCCATTTAATTTGTTCATAATCACCTCGGCTAAGCTCATATCGTTTTATTTGTTCGCCAGTGTAATCCTCAATAGTTTCAATCAACTCTAGCTCAACTTCACTGCAAAATGATATCGCAAAACCACTATTTGTCCCTCTTCCAGTTCGACCACAGCGGTGTACATAATTTTCAGGATTTTCAGGAACATCATAATTCACGACAATTTCAACATTTGGAATATCTATTCCTCGAGCCGCTACATCCGTAGTTACAAGAACTTTATAATTTCCTTTTTTGAAGGAATCAAGAATTGCAAATCGATCATTCTGATCGATATCACCGTGCATACATAAAGCGTGTACTCCCACTCTCTCCATTGCCTTCACAACACGCTCTGCACGGATACGAGTTCGCACAAATGCTAAGATCCTACTTTCTTCATTTTCTTTAACTATGTTCTCAAGAAAGAATCGTTTGTCATCCATTTCAATGAAAGCAACTACATGTTCAATTGACCTTGCCACGCTAGTTTTAGGCGATATCTGTATGCGTATCGCATTTTTACCTACATCATAGGCAAGGGATTTCACTTTTTTATTGATAGTTGCAGAAAAGAACAATGTCTGTCTTTTCCTTGGTAGATAACGTAATACATCTATTACATCCTTCTTGAAACCTAAATCCAACATTAGATCCGCCTCATCCAATATAAGTGTCCTAACATACGATATATCGAGATGTCCCTGACTTATCAAATCGAACATTCTACCAGGTGTGGTAATCAATATATCGACCCTTGAATTTAATTTGTCAATTTGCTTCTTCTGTGTAACACCACCAAATAATGCATAAGACTTAATATCTGTCCCTGTAGAAAGATCATTGAATACATCCGCTATTTGCTCCGCCAATTCCCTGGTAGGTACCATACATAAGCAATTAATACCTTTTCGATTTTTATTTTTCAATAATCCATCTAGCACAGGAATAACGAAAGCAGCAGTTTTTCCAGTTCCTGTGGGTGCTACAGCAAATACATCTTCTCCCTTTAAAATTGGGAAAATAGATTTATACTGAATATCAGTTGGACGTTTAAATTGAAGCGCTGCCAGCCTGTCCTTTATTCGCTTGTCTATATCGTATTCGCTGAATTTCACAATTTTAAATTACAAAGAAAAGCCGTCTCTTCTCCGAGACGGCTTTCAAAATTTATATAGTACATTTTATACTTCCTCTTGCGTAGGAACTAATATTCTTCCGCAATGCTCACATACTATTACTTTCTTCTTCGCTTGAATATCTAATTGACGCTGAGGTGGTATCTTATTGAAGCATCCTCCGCATGCATCTCTATCTACTGGAACAACTGCTAACCCATTTTTAGCATTATTTCTGAGTCGAACGTAAGCCTGTGCAAGTCTTTCCTCTAACCCCTTCAATGCTTTTCCAGAATCTTTTTCCAGTTTCTCCTCTTGTGTTTTTGTCTCGGCAATTATTTCATCAAGCTCCGACTTTTTGGAGTCAAGGTCTCCTTGTCTTAATTCTCTCCTCTCTAAAGCCGCATCTAGTAATTCTTTCTTGCTTTCTATCTTGAATTTCGCCTCTTTAGATTTTTTCTCGTTCAGTTTGATCTCTAGTTCCTGGAATTCAATTTCTTTTTCCAAAGATTCAAACTCACGGTTATTTCTAACGTTGTTTTGCTGCTCCTTGTATTTGGCAATGGCCGTATCGGCATCCTTATTTTGGTTTTTTCTGTCAGAAATATCTTTTTCCAATTCAGCAACTTCATTCTGCATTTTCTCGATTCTCGTATTCAACCCTGCCACTTCATCTTCAAGATCTTCTACTTCAAGAGGTAACTCTCCTCTTAATGTTCTGATTCTATCAATCTCAGAATCAATCTGTTGAAGATGGTATAAGCTATCCAACTTCTCAGCTGCCGTAGCTTCTTTTTTCTTTGCAGTCTTTGCCATACTGTTAAAAATAATTTATCGGGTTTGTATATACCTCAGTTAAATGAACCGCAAAGTTAGAAAATTTTTCTGTCAAAATTGTTTTTATTCTTTCTGAAGTAAACTGTTCACTTTCATAATGACCAATGTCTGCTATTATGATTTGATCATCTGCATCAAAGAACTCATGATACTTGAAATCTCCAGTTATGTAAATGTCGGCATTAGCTCTTATTGCATCGTTTAACAAGAAACTTCCAGAGCCACCGCAAAATGCGATAGTTTTAACATTACTCGAAATCAATTTAGTATGTCGAATAACACCACATTTAAATGTACTTTTGAGCATTTTCAAAAATTCAATTGTCGATATTTCGGAGCTTAATTCACCTATCATACCACTGCCCAAATAAGGATCTTTATTTTCGAGAGCATAAATCTCAAAAGCAACCTCCTCGTATGGATGCGCTTCCCTCAATTTTCTAATGAGATTTTCTTTGAGATGATTATCAAATAATACCTCCACTCTTTCCTCGTTCACAAACTCCTTTTTACCGATTTCTCCCTCGAAGGGCATTGAACCATCGAGTGGTTTAAATGTTCCTTCTCCCTTGCTGGAGAAACTGCATTCCTCATAATTACCCATTCTTCCTGCACCTGCAGCATACAGTGAGTCGAGAATATCTGATTTACTCTTAGATGGAACGTAAAACACAAGCTTATTAAGGTTATTTGCTTTCGCTCGCAACACTTTCAATTTGCTCAAGCCCAATCGATTTGCGATCTCAAAATTCACACCTTTCAGATAATTATCAAGATTTGTATGAATCGCATAAATCGCAATCCCCGCTTTAATCGCTTTTATTACTGTGCGTTCAACATAATTTTTCCCATTCAACTTTTTCAAGCCTCCAAAAATTATTGGATGATGTGCAATAATCAATTCACAATTTTTCTTTTGTGCCTCTTCTATAATTTTCTCCGTACAATCGAGTGAAACTAGAATATTCGATACTTCTTCATTTCCTGAGCCGACAATTAAACCACTGTTATCATAAGTCTCCTGTGTGGTTAACGGCGCAATCATTTCAAGATAGTTAGCTATTTCTCTTACTGTCATACTTAGAGTTTATATGTTAGTCCCAAATTTAATCCCAATGCTCTTCCGTAATGCTTAAAATCAGACTGCTTTTCATACGAGCTTGTCAATTGATATCGGAACTCTGGTAAGATATACATCGCCATATTATTCGTTATGTCCATTTGAACACCAACATTGAAGACAACTGAGAAAACAAATGAATTATAACCATTATTCGTTGTGAATGTATTCTTTTCTCTATAGTCCAGAGTTGTTAACCATTCCTGATCTTGCCTATATTGAATAAACATCTGAGGCAATACTCCTAATCCGGCATATAATCTGACCTGCTGACCATATGTGAACAACACTTTTACAGGCATTCCGATGTACATATACGTTGTATTATAAGTAAACATTGTATCAGCAGCTTCATATAAATAACTCTCTCCGTTTCGCAATAATGAAATTCCGCCTTCCCAAGATAAATAATCATTCAAGCGGCTTCTAAATCCAATTCCATAGGACCATCGGTTTAATTTATCTTCGGAAACACGACTTCCAAGTGTATCGCCGAAAGGTGCAATATTCTCAATTAGTTTTCTCGAGGTAGAGGACCAGTTTGCATGAAAATAAGCTTCTGTATTTCTCGTGTCCAATGTTTTTGTAGCGTTCTCTAGTTCTTGTGTTTCCTCTGAAATTTCAATTTGAGCAAAACTCATACTTGCCGTAAAGAATATTGCTACATAAATAAATGTTTTCATAGTATTAGTGTGTACTTGTCATGTTTTCATTGACACATATTATAAAATCTGCCCTTCCTTTATTATCCTCTTTCAGCGTATTTACATCTTCCTGAGTAACAGTGGTAATGGAACCTATATTGGCATCCGGCCTTTTTTGTTTGATGTACCAAATAATTCCCTGATAGTAATCTGAATGATAGGCTCCATTCATGTGATAAAGAACACTCTCTTCATTCATATTCTCCAAAGAGAAATGAGCCATAGTTGCATCTTTAATCGCTTGAGCCTCTGTAAAACTTCCAGATCCATGCATAGCCATCTCCTGCAACTTAGCATATTGTGAAAGCGTTGTATCAACAACAAAATCCAATGGTACCATCCAAGACTTTTCCTCCTCTGAAAGTGCATCCAATGCCTCCCGACCCCTCTTAAAAAGTAGCGAGGCATATCGCCTTGGAATATTACTCGCCACGGATTTTAAATCATTCATTCTGGCAAAATCAAGTAATGGTTTATAATCTGTTTGATAGTTTGGCCAAAGTCTGCAACTGTCTTGAAATACTTTTGATTCTATCTTTTCGTTCAAATAGGCATCCAATAATTCTTGCTGATCTTGTTCGAACATCTCAAAGGCCATAACAAGATTACTGCCGTGTACTTCATAAAGATCCTCGAGTACCTCGAGTTGTAACCAATGAGAAATTGGATTATCATGATATTCTCCAAAGAAGACGAATTCTCGGTTTTCAAGGAATTTTATCATTTTTTCGTATGTCACCTTTTTTCCTTTGGAATTGTAAATTTCGTAACCATTCACCTTTTGTGCAATTGAGCTAAATGCTATTAGGAAGGTCAAAAATGCTATTGATAACAGTCGAATCATTCTACAATTATATTTTGATAACATTCTGTTAAATTTGTCGTCATGCATGAAAGAAAGAGACACTTTCCCAAAACGACCATAGCACTGCTAAAAGTAATGGGTATTCCCTTTCTAATGCTCATTATCACGCGACTGTTCTTTTATTTTTCGAATATACACTCTTTCGAGGACATGGGAATCAAATTTTGGTTCTTGGGTGTCTGGTTTGATATCATGACCATTGCATTATTTTTCCTGCCGTTTTACTCTTTGTTCTTGTTACCTTTTGAGTTTCGTAACACGTACATTTATCGATTCATAATAAAACTGTTATTTCATCTTACAAATAGTTTACTCATTGCACTAAACTTATTGGATATTGAATACTTTAAATTCACAAGTAAGCGTTCAACTGCCGATTTATTTTCGATGGTTAGCACAGGAAATGATATGAACCAGCTAATAGGAAGTTTTCTGGCAGACTTCTGGTTTTTGATTGTTCTTTTTATCATTTTAGTAATTGCCTCGGAATGGCTTTATCGCAGAGTCATCAGCAAAGAATTTCGTTTCAATAATTATTCACGTCTATCGGCAATTCTTC
Source organism: Crocinitomicaceae bacterium (assembly GCA_023254905.1). Lineage (GTDB taxonomy): Bacteria > Bacteroidota > Bacteroidia > Flavobacteriales_D > Crocinitomicaceae > UBA4466. The sequence goes on from JALRKF010000006.1 coordinate 34,081, forward strand.
AATGTGTTTTCGCCCTACCAATACTTTTTCTCATTGGTCGTGGAGGATTCGGCTTAAAACCAGTCGGCGTAATCGAAGCTGCGAATTTTACTGGTGGGAAATATACTTCTTTTGTATTACCTACACCATTTACATTAATAAAGTCTATTGATCAAAAAGGGATACAACCAAAGAGTTATTTCTCCCGTGAAAAGGTCAAGCAATTTTATACCCCAATCAAAAAATCTGTGCCTCAAAACATTTTTAGTAAAAGGAAAAATGTGGTATTCATAATACTTGAAAGCTTCGGAACAGAGTTTATTGGATACTACAACAAAGGAATAACATATACCCCATTTCTAGATTCTTTATTGGATAAAGCACTAACCTTCGAACATGCCTTTGCCAATGGAAAAAAATCAATCGAAGCAGTACCAGCAATATTCGCTTCTATTCCCACATTGATGGATAGTCCCTATATTTCCTCTCCTTACGGAAATAATAAGATTCAAGCGCTTCCAAGTATTCTTGGAAACTATGGATATACCTCAGCCTTTTATCATGGAGCAACGAATGGCTCCATGAGTTTTGATGGATTTGCGAAACTTGCGGGATTCGATCAATACGTTGGACGCACGGAATATGACAATGAGGATCATTCCGATAACAAATGGGGAATTTTGGATGAATACTTCAACCCATGGACGGCTGAGCAGATCAGCTCGCTTCCTGAACCTTTTATTGCTTCTCTATTTACGCTCTCCTCACACCACCCGTATTATATTCCGGAACATATGCGTGATCAAGTAAAGAAAGGCCCACAACCTATTTGTGCTTCAATTAATTACTCTGATATCGCACTAAAAGCATTCTTTGAAAAAGCCAAATTACAAGATTGGTATGAGAATACAATTTTTGTTTTGTTAGCTGATCATACGCCTGCAACCTCGACTGCGTTCTACTCTCAACGTTCTCAAATGTATCGTATTCCAATGGCGATTTATGATCCAACTCAAACCTTGAAACCTGCAAGATTTGATGGTATCGTACAACAAATGGACCTTATGCCTTCATTACTTGACTTACTCAATATAGAAACAGACTTTTATAGCTTCGGTAATTCAATATTCAGCAATGCACCTAGAGAGGCAATTACATATATCTCCGGTTCATACAATTATTTTAGAGGTAACGAAATGATGATCTTTAGTGACGAGATTATTCACTCAAAAGAAATTTTTGATTCACTCTGTGAGCAGGAAAACTATGAGACCATTGAAATAGAAGCAAGATTAAAAGCTTTGATTCAAACATATAACTTTGACCTAGTCCAAAATAAAACACATATCGGTGAAAAGTAAGATTCTCTTCATAATCAATCCCAAATCTGGAGTTAAAAAGCGAACGGATGTAAAGAAGATAATCTATAAGTATTTGGATATGTCGAAATTTGATCCGACTGTTATCTACACCACGCACAAAGCACATGCAATTGAGCTTTCAAAAAATGCAATTAAAGACAAAATAGATATCGTATGTGCAGTAGGAGGAGATGGCACTGTTCATGAAGTAGGAACAACACTCATAGGTTCTAATATAAAGCTTGCCATCATTCCAAGGGGATCAGGTAATGGAATGGGAAATCATCTTGGCATTCCTAAAATAGTTCGGAAAGCTGTCAAAACGATCAATTTGGGGGTTTATAAGGAAATAGATACTGTACTGATAAATGATATTCCCTTTTTAGGAGTTGCGGGTGTTGGTCTAGACGCTATTATCGCTGAGAAATTCGATACTACAGATAAAAGAGGATTGATGGGGTATATTAAAATCATTTTAAAAGAATACTTCAGCTATAAAAATATAACGGTTCGATCTAAACTAGACAATGGTATAGAACAAGTCGATAATTTATTTATTTGTTCCATTGCTAATGGCTCTGAATTTGGGAATGGTTTCTGTATCTCACCAAATAGCGATATGACCGACGGTAAATTAGAATTATTCAAATTAAAACGTATTAACTTCTTTGCAATTCCTGTAGTTGCGTACAGATTTTTTACCAGAAAAGCTCATCACTCCAAATTTGTTGAAATTATACCCTTCGAAACGTGCGAGTTAAATATTGATCAAGAAATTATGCACTTGGATGGAGAATCGGTCAGAATCAAATCTCCATTTAAAGTCACAATTCAACGAAAAAGTCTTTCTATATTGACCGGCAAAAGAAATAAAAATGGATTTTAAAGACGTTCAATTAAAGGATATTTTGGAGTTAATGGATCAACTTGAACATTCGTCTCAGCCGAATTGGGGGTCAATGAGTGCACAGCGTATGGTTGAACATTTAACAGATACTTTAGATTTATCAATGGGCAACATCAAGGATATTCATCAAGAAATTAGTCCAGAAAAAGTGGAGCGCGCAAAAGGTTTTCTATTATCCGAGCATCCGATGCCAAAGAACTTCGAAGCCTCTTTTGCTCCTTCCGACGCCAGGATACGCAACGAATCTTTAGAATTAGCTATTGATGAGTTCGCATTGAAATGGATTGAATTCGAATATTTTTTCAATGAAAATCCACAAACTAAAACTTTACATCCTAATTTCGGAAAGCTGGATAAAATTCTTTGGCAAAAACTAAATGCGAAGCACATTAAACATCACTTTGAGCAATTCGAATTAGTCCAATGAAAATTCTTCTCTACCCTTTACTTCCTGCAATAATTATTGGTTTTGTAAATTACATATATTGGAGAAAAAGAGGGTATCGATCAATACCACAACTTTTACTGAGCATAATGGTGTTTTACACTCTATTTTATGTAATTTTTAAGAAATTTGTTTTTGGTGGATGAAAGCTATCCAATACCATATTAGAGCCATCAAAATCGCTTTGGAACAATTAGCAAAGGGAAGCTTCATGGCTTTTTTCATTCCGGCATTTGTACTCACAATCTTCTATTGGTATCTCCAATACAATTTAACTCGTGTAAATTTTGTAGCAAGCTGGTTTTCTTTTTTACCCTACATAGGAGAATATCTAGACAAATTAGTGGAATTCGGATTTACAGCCTTAGACTGGATCCTTAAACAGGTTTATATTTTTGTTATTCTAACATTATTATCTCCTGTGAACACCTATTTGTCTGAAAAATTGGATAGTTCTTTGACGGGTTCCGTTGTCAAGTTCGATTTGTTAAGGTTTATAAATGATTTTTTTCGAATGCTCTTCATTGTTTTACTTGCCATTACAATGGAACTGATTTTTATGAGTGTTTATTGGTTATTTAGTTGGATTTTTGGTTTCGGAGTTCTAGATAATCTAATGTACTTTTTAATAGCAGCCTTTTTCTTTGGTCTAAGTTTTTATGACTACTCTTTAGAAAGATATGGAACCGGAGTTTTTGGAACAATAGGATATGCTTTTCAGAATATGTTGACAATGATCCTTACTGGATCTATCTTTTTACTGATTTTTGAAATTCCATTTATCGGTATTGCGATATCTGGTGGAATTACTGTGATGGTTTCAACCATTGTTTTTCTCATAAGAGAGAATAAGTATCCAAAAGAAAATAGCAAAAATAATACAACCCCAACTATCGAAGAATGAAGAATTTATTCAGTGAATTCAATAATATCTCAAAAAATGAATGGTCGGAAAAGATCATTCAAGACCTAAAGGGAAAACCTGAAGAACTTCTGACAATTACAGATGAAATAGAAGAAATTTCATATTCGTCATTTTACCACAAAGAAGACAGTATAGAAAGAAACAAACCGGGTAACCTGCCTTACATAAGAGGGATTAAGAAATCATCCAACGAATGGAGAAACTGTCATTATGAATTGATTAATAAGGAGAAAAAGAACAATGCAAGATGCCTTAAAGCATTGATGTCTGGGAGTGATATGCTTTGGTTTCAAGTTAATAGAAAAGATGTTGATTGGAATACTGTTCTGGAAGACATTCAGACAGAGTATATTTCAGTGGTTTTGGAGACTGATGACGTAGAGAATATAAAAATTCTCACAAAAAGTGGAAAAAAGAATATTACATATGCATTTGATGCATACAAAAATGGTTTTGATGCGTTAATGGAGCTTTACTCTGCATTCAAGGATTATCAATTTCCATTTCTGTTAGTTGATGCTTCAAAAATCCAACAAGCTGGAGGGAATATCTCGCAACAAATCGGATTCGCACTCAATGTCGGTCATGAATACCTGTTACATTTAGTGAACAAAGGATTCTCCGTAGATGAGGCTAGTGCATGTATCCAATTCAAATTTGGTGTCGGTAATGATTATTTAAAGGAATCTTTAAAATTCAGAACTTTTCGAGGTCTATGGTCAAATGTGATTGCAGCATATATTCCTGAACACAAATGCTCTCATCACACAATTATTCATGCTTTTATCACCCATTTAAATAAATCACTCAAAGATCCTTACACAAATCTTCTTAGACAAACTACTGAGGTAATGTCTGCGGTAAATGGAAATATAGATAGTATCTGTGTCCTACCATACAATCATTACTCCTATGAGGGTAGCTCTGAGCTAGCTGAACGAATGGCCCTGAATATCACCAATATACTTAAAGAGGAATCCTATTTCGATAAAGTATGTGATCCACTCGGTGGGAGTTACAGCCTTGAGAATCTTCAAGAAAAAATATCAGACAGAGCATGGGGAAATTTCCAAGAAATTGAAGCCAATGGTGGACTTATGCAAACATCAGCGAGAGAAAACTTCTATAATCAAATAAATACAGTCAGAAGTAAGCGTGTTACAAATTTCTCGAATGGCAAACAAACATTAATCGGCGTAAATAAATTCGAGAATCGAGATGAAATAAACAATAGTTGGATAGATATTCCTAACTACGATGGTTTGTTATCACTCATTCTCGAAAATGAACTTCAAAACTCTAATAAATGAACAGAGTTGATTTTAATAAAATAGATCGAAAGAAAACCTTTGAGTCAAAAGATATTGAACCTCAAAAAACGGGTGTAACAGCAGATGATATTGAATTAAAAAACTTTTACAGTCGAAATGATACAATGTCACTGCCACATATTGGATTTGTATCAGGCATCGCACCTTATTTGAGAGGGCCTTATTCATCAATGTATGTGATCAAACCGTGGACGATTAGACAGTATGCCGGATTCTCGACTGCAGAAGAATCAAATGCATTTTACAGACGAAATCTTGCTGCAGGGCAGCGTGGTCTTTCAGTAGCATTTGACCTTGCTACTCATAGAGGTTATGATTCCGATCACCCACGCGTAATTGGTGATGTTGGAAAAGCTGGTGTAGCCATAGACTCTATTTTAGATATGAAGGTCCTCTTTGATAAAATTCCTCTAGATAAAATGTCTGTTTCAATGACTATGAATGGTGCAGTTATTCCAATCATGGCATTTTATATAGTTGCCGCTGAAGAGCAAGGTATTGAGCAGAAAGATTTATCCGGTACTATTCAAAATGATATTTTGAAGGAATTCATGGTAAGGAATACTTACATATATCCCCCACTTCCTTCCATGAAAATCATTTCGGACATCTTTGAATACACCAGTCAAAATATGCCTCGATTCAATTCTATTTCGATCTCAGGTTATCATATGCAAGAGGCTGGTGCGACGGCAGCTCTAGAATTAGCTTATACGCTTGCCGATGGATTAGAATACCTCCGTGCAGGGATAAATGCAGGGATGAAAATTGATGATTTCGCCCCAAGATTAAGCTTTTTTTGGGCGATTGGTATGAATCATTATACAGAAATAGCTAAAATGAGAGCTGGGAGATTAATTTGGGCGAAATTGGTTAAACAATTTAATCCAGAAAATTCTAAATCAATGGCTCTCAGAACACATTGTCAAACCTCAGGTTGGAGTTTAACCGAGCAGGATCCTTTTAATAATGTAGCGCGCACTTGTATCGAGGCAATGGGCGCAGTGCTTGGTGGAACGCAATCTCTGCATACCAATGCTTTGGATGAAGCTATTGCCCTCCCGACTGATTTTTCTGCAAGAATTGCTCGCAACACGCAAATTTACATTCAAGAAGAAATAGGTATTACAGATCATGTTGATCCTTTTGGAGGCAGTTATTACATAGAAACTCTTACGAATGAACTGGTTGATAAAGCCTGGAGTCTTATTGAAGAGGTGGAGGAGCTCGGCGGAATGGCAAAAGCTATAGAAACGGGGATTCCCAAAATGCGGATTGAAGAAGCGGCTGCAAAAAAGCAAGCTCGAATTGATTCGGGTAAAGACATCATTGTTGGCGTAAATAGATATCAACATGAATCTAAAGATCAAATTGAAATTCTTGAGGTTGATAATGAACAAGTAAGAGAAGCACAAATAGATAGGTTAAATCAACTACGTTTGGAAAGAAACGAGGATGAGGTTCAGAAGCAATTAAGTCGGTTAACGAAAGCTGCTGAATCAGGGGCTGAGAATATTTTAGCTGTTGCGATCGATTGTGCAAGATCCCGTGCATCCTTAGGAGAAATATCAATTGCACTGGAGAAGGTTTTTGGTCGTTATAAAGCAACTATAAAAGCTATCTCGGGTGTCTATTCATCAGAATCAATGGAAGATAAAGACTTTAATAAAGCGAAAGAGTTAGCTAATCATTTCAGCGAACTAGAGGGTAGAAGACCAAGAATCATGATTGCTAAAATGGGGCAAGATGGTCACGACAGAGGGGCAAAGGTAATTGCAACATCCTTTGCGGATATTGGATTTGATGTAGACATTGGTCCGTTGTTCCAAACTCCGGCAGAGGCTGCCAAGCAAGCAGTTGAAAACGATGTTCACATACTTGGTGTTTCCTCTTTAGCTGCGGGACATAAAACTTTAGTTCCAGAAGTTATAAATGAATTGAAAGATCTAGGCCGTGAAGATATTATGGTCGTTGCAGGTGGCGTTATTCCCCAGCAAGACTATGAATATTTGTACGAAGCTGGGGTTTTTGGGGTCTTCGGCCCAGGAACGAAAATTTCACTTGCAGCATTAGAAATTCTTCAGCTTTTAATTAAGAGTTTCGAATAATTAGTTAGTTACTAGTTTGAAAGTAAAAATTCATTTAAATTTCGGCATGGAATTTGAACTTTAATCAATCGAAAAGAATATAATAATTATGAAAAATTTATTACTCCTCCTTTTATACATTTTACAAGCTAGCTTTTTAATGGCACAAGCTCCTGGATATGATGATCTAAAAATATTGTATGCTGATGCCGATTATGAAAAACTTGTAAAGAAGGCAGAATCCTATACCCTAAAGGATAAAACGAGTAAAGATGTTCTGCCCTTTATTTGGATGGCAAAAGGTCTTTACAAGATCTCTCTATCCGATATTAATGATGAGAAATACAAAAATGCTTACAAGGAAGCTCTGAAATTTATGGGTAAGGGTATCAAATATGATATCAAATATAATGAGATGATGACTGTTCAGGAGCACGAAGATTTCTTACATGAATTACAATTGAGTCTTCAATTAAGGGTTGAACAGGAGATGTCTACTGGAGATGTTGGTGGATTCAAAAAAGGATTCAGTTGGGCTCTGAAATACGATAAGATAACAACAAACAACGTTGTAGTTAAGTATGTGTCTGGGGCGTGTAAGTATAATTCTGGGGACAAGCCAGGAGCAAGAAGAGATTGGCAAACTGCAGAGACTCTATTACAAGAATTAGAATCTGTTGATAGCTGGAGTGAGGCCGATAGAAATATGATGAAGCTGGGAGTTCTCCACACAGCAAAGGCAATGATGGAGGCGAACCAAAAAGATAGCGCACGCACTTTGCTCGGTAAGGTTGCTCAATGGTTCGAGGAGGATAGTGATTGGCAAGTTCGCTATGATGAAATAGTAAACTAAGATGAAGGATATCGTGATGTCAAGAGAGGCTTAACGCCTCTCTTTTATTTTAACATTAAAGTATGTAAAACATTTTTTCCGAACTGGGGATTCAATTTTGTTCTATAATAACTTAGTGAGCATGAAACGAATTCCATCCTATTTGAAAAATAAATACATTCTCGCCATTTCATTGGTATTAGTTTACACTTTATTTTTGGATGATCATGATGTCTTTACGATGTTTAGAAATAATCGTAAACTGAATAAAATAAGTTCACTGAAAGAGAAAACCGCTGGAAAACTTAAAAAAGCTCAATATACACTCAGAAAGTTGAACGATCAAACAGAGGTCGAGAGGTTTGCACGGGAAAAAAAGTTCTTTAAGCGCGATGACGAGGACATATTTGTAATCTTCTACGAGGAATAATCAATCCAATTCATCGTAAACTTTTTCACTAAAAAAAAGTAGCTTATTGTAATCCATGATTCGAATTCCACTAAAATAGAACAAACCAATTTGTCTGTAATTGTGACCCATTTCTGCCATAGACATTGCTCCCTCTTGACAAAGTCCTACCCCATGTCCAAAACCTCTTCCATCTATAACAACCATATTGTTGTTAAGTGAAACATCAAAGAATGTCGATTTTAAGCGGAATTTTTGTCTTAAATCCCTCAAGGGAATACCGAATGAAGGATGAATATAAAATGCAAGACGATTCTTCTGTTTAAAGCTGTACATCTGATCCATTATATATTCATTATTAATATCTAAACCGAACTTATGCAAAAGATACCGCTCCCACTCCGATCTTGGTATTGAGACATTCCATTTTGCTTGTTTTGTGTCAATGCAAAATGTATCGATGTGTGGCTCACAATACTTGATAGAGTTCTTCCATACATAGGAAGCATCAGACGTTTGTCCACCACAATTCGCATGGAAATATGTTCCAATTAAATTATAATTACTGTCGACAAAAACCTCTGACTTAGTCTCCTCTACGGCCTGATCGATTGTAATTGAATATTTCCGCATATTATGATAAGCCTGACAATGAACAGCATCACAAAGATTAAAACCTTCAGATTCATGTCTTCTTAAGTTCTTTAGTGCGTATGTGCGACTAATTAGTGCTTGGACTTTATAGTACTCTAAATGTCGACCGCTTCCTCCCTCCGATTCGATGACGCCTGCAAGATAATTAGCCAACGATACATCATTTACAAGAGACAGCTTACCCTTGGAAACACTCATTTCAAAATTATCTCGAAATTCATGTGCCTTAATACTCGGATTTAAACTCTTTAGCTCCACATAACTATCCAATGAATCCTGTTGAAATAAAACTCGATTGAATGATCCAGCGAATTTTTTATCGATCCTGACAGAAATACTATCCCCTTCTAATTTACATTGTACATTGTTGCCGACATTAAGATGAATACTAACCAATGAATCTCCAAACAACGTATATCCTCCTTTCTTTGGAATAAACAAGAATGATTTGGTTGAATAATTATCGTAAAGACCTATCCGTATACTTTGCGCATAGTACGGAGTAACTGAAACCAAGAATATTATGACAAGAATAACTCTCACGCTGCAAAATTAAGACTTGCCGCATCATCGATTCAGCAGACTTTAAATATTTGTTAACAAGGATTGTGCAACTTTTTTACTAGCACCACCACCAAGGCGATCTTCAAGCATGTTTAATTGAGACACTATTCTTGCTCGGTACTCTGAATCATTCAATATTCGATGAACTTCAGATCGGATATTATACGCACTACACTCTTTCTGAATTAACTCCTTTACGACCTCTTCACCCATTATTAGATTTACTAGGGAGATGAAGTTAACTTTTACCAAACGCTTCGCAATTTGATAAGAAATCTCGGATCCTCTGTAGCAAACAACTAGAGGTATACCAAAGAGAGCCGTTTCTAGCGTTGCGGTACCAGATGTGACCACCGCAATATCGGCGATATTCAGAAGATCATAAGTCTTATTAAAAACTACCCGCGCATTGTTACTGTTTCGAATGATTTCCGCATAATAATCTCGATCATAATTTGAAACTCCGGCAATCACCACTTGATGTGATTCAATATCTTTCAATGCTTCGAGCATAATGGGTAATTTTCGTTTTATCTCCTGATCCCTACTTCCAGGTAAAACGGCTATTACAGGTCGTTCATCCAAGCTAATTGTTTCCTTAAACAATTCATTTGATTTTCTCGAACGAAATCTCTCAATTTCATCAATTAGTGGATGTCCAACAAAATCTACAGGATAATTAAACTTTTTGTAGAATTCTTTTTCGAATGGTAGTATAACATACATCTTATGGACTACTTTTTTAATCTTGTGCACCCGACCTTGTTTCCAAGCCCAAATCTGCGGACTTATGTAATAAAATACTTTTATCCCCTTTGAATGGGCCCATTCAGCTATCCTTAAATTAAAACCAGGATAATCAATTAACACAAGTGCGTCAGGCTTGAATACCTCGATATCCTTTTTACAAAACTTTAAGAGTCCAAGTATTGTCCTTAGATTCAACAATACCTCTATAAACCCCATGAATGAAAGTTCTTTGATATTCTTGACACACTCACCACCCTCAGAATTCATTCGATCACCTCCCCAAAAACGAATTTTTAGGTCTTTATTTTGTGCATACAATTCATTCATCAAATTTGCACCATGAAGATCACCAGAAGCTTCTCCAGTAATTATATATAATCGTTTTGATGCCATCAACTAAAAAAACTTGATATAGAGTATGTAAGGAGCAAATGCAATAGTCGCCAATATAACTCCCATGGCTATGTTAAATCGCTCTTTGTTCAGAAAGAAATAAAACCAAATCAAATTTGAGATAATGGAAATCGTAATAATCTTAATGTGATATTGATTGTTCAGAGTAAATTTATGCCATAACTGTTCGAAGTAATAATTCTGCAACCAGGTTATTACAAAAATCACAACTGGAATAAACACCAAAGGGGTTATTATTCCAATCAATAATCCCTTTGTATGATCTCTGGTCCATTTTCTAATTTTCATAAGTCCCAGCTTTCTATTTTTGACAATTGCTCATGTGCAGTCATATCAAATTTTGTTGGTACAACCGTTGCAAAATTCTTTGCTATCCAATAAAGATCCGTAGGTTCTGTTTGTTCTTCATTAATAAATTCACCTGTTAGCCAATAGTAAGCTCTGCCAAACTGATCTTCTCGCTTGGAGAAACTATCTGCCCAATAGGCATGTGCCTGTTTACATACTTTCATTCCTTGAAATTCACTTTTGTGAACATCTGGTATATTTACATTCAGACAAACTCCGATTGGCATTTGCTGTTCAAGTACTTTCTCCACAACCATCTTAACAACAGTTTGTGATAAGCTGAAATCAGCATCTGAATCAAAAGAATCTAGGGAAAAACCAACAGATGGTATCCCCTCCATAGCCCCTTCAACTGCTGCCGACATAGTTCCTGAATACAATACATTTGTTGATGTGTTGGCACCATGATTTATTCCGGAAACTAGGATGTCTGGCTTTCTATTCATCACTTCATAGACTCCGAGCTTAACGCAGTCAACTGGGGTTCCACTACATGAATAAGCGTGTTCAATTCCAAATGTATTGATCTTACTTAACCTTAAAGGGTGGTGTATTGTAATAGCATGACCCGTACCTGACTGCGGTGAATCAGGCGCTATCAAAACAATATCTCCTATATCCTTCACAGCATCAAAAAGACACTTTATCCCTTTAGCGGAAAATCCATCATCATTTGTAACAAAAATTAGAGGTCTACGGTTATTCATTTACGTTAAAATTCGAACTTACACGAAAGTAACTATTATAGTGCGAAGATTTGTCAATTTAGTTGGAGGATTAACGACTGATTTAACTATTTTTGATAATTGATATTACAAACAGAAGTACCACTGAATGACTACCCAAGAACTTGTTGAAAAGCTGACAATTATTACTAATCAGAACCTTCAAAATTTAGAAGAAATGATTTTAGGTTTAACTACTGAGCAGTTAAACTGGCGACCCAACGAAAATTCCTGGTGTGTCAATGATATTTTGGGTCATTTGAATGCTTATGCCAATTATTATCATGCGGCTTTTTTGAAAAAGATAGATTCTACACGATTCACCAACTCAAAGGAAAAGTTTATCAGCTCTCCTCTAGGTAGATCTGCATGGAAATCAATGAAGTTAGGAAATTTGAAAAATATAAAACGAAAATTCAAGGCCCCTAAAGGATATAATCCCTTAATAGATAAAGATATCGCTAAAGGAGATCAGCGACAATTATTCAAAGAATCACAGATTGAATTATTGAATCTTATTAACAAATCCTCCCAGGTAAACATGAGGAGAGTTAAAATCCCTATCTCAATTTCAAAAGCAATCCGCCTAAGACTTGGTGACGCTCTGCTTTTTGTTACTTATCATAATGAAAGGCATATTCAACAAGCATTGAACGTAATCAATCATAATAACTTCCCAAAGTAGAATGAGCGATCGATATTCATTCTGCCACGTAAGTGTTTCACCAATGAGAGCTGAGGCAAAAGACTCGGCAGAAATTGTATCTCAATTGCTCTTTGGAGAAGTGGTGATCATATCTGAAACTTTAACACCGTGGTGTAAGATTAAAACGTTATCAGATAACTATGAAGGCTTCGTAGATCACAAACATTTATTCTACCTATCAGAAAAAGAGGTCCGTAAATGGCTAGAAGTCTCCGAATATCAGCAAAACCTATTGCTAGAGATAAAATCAAAAAATGGAAACCAACTTATTTATAGAGGTTCAAGAGTTCCATTGGAATCGGGAAAAACAAATATTGGGAAATTTAATTTCGAATTGTTGAAGAAGGATGTCATACACTTTTCAAATGTGGTTGAAGCTGCTTCGAATTATCTGAATGCACCATACTTGTGGGGAGGAAAATCACCGTTTGGAATAGATTGTTCAGGTTTAACCCAAACTATCTATCGTTTCTTTGATATTAATCTACCTCGAGATGCTTCGCAACAATTTGATGTTGGCCTTGAAGTAGAATATGGAGATCATCAAGCCGGAGATCTCGCTTACTTTTCGAACAGTGTGGGAAGAATAACGCATGTTGGAATCGTGACCGAAAACAATGGTATTTATCATGCTAGTGGACACGTGAGATTTGACCGAATAACTCGCGAAGGTATTGTGAACAATAATTCGGGGGAACTGACACACAAACTAGCTGGAATTAAAAGACCATAAATTTCAAAAAAGGGCTCTCGAAAGGAATAATTTAAAGATATTTGTGACCAGAAAACTCAAAACCATGAAAATACTCATTACAGGAGGAGCTGGTTTTATTGGAAGCAATCTTTCGAAACGTCTTGTAGATGATGGACATGATGTAATTGTACTCGATAATTTGCTTCGTGGAAATAAACTTGACAAAGAGACTTATAGCAATATAGAGTTCATAAATGGCGATGTTAGAGATCTCAATCAAGTTATTGACGCATCAAAAGGATGTGATCTCATTTTTCACTTCGCAGCTGTCTTAGGAGTTGACATTGTCGCAGATAATCCTGTCGAGACAATGGATGTTGAAGTTATAGGTACTCGAAATGTTGTAGTAGCTGCAGAAATTAACAACATTAAAAAGGTAATGTACGCCTCGACAAGTGGTATTTACGGGCATTCAGCAATAGAAAGCGCACTTTCTGAAGAGGTTTTGGTAGATCCACGCACCTCCTACGCAATGGCTAAACGGTACAATGAAATTTATCTCGCCTCTCATCACGAGGAGAAGGGAATGGATGTTATTTCCTTAAGATTCTTTAATGTTTATGGATGGAATCAAGACAATCGAATGGTTATTCCAAGATTCTTTGAACAGGCATTAAACGGAAATAACATAACAGTTTTTGGGTCAGGAGAACAAACTCGCGACTTTACTTTTATCGATGATACGATAGAGGCTTGTATTCGTTTAATGGATATTAATGGTTGCCACATAGTGAATATTGCAAATGAGCATGAATGGAATATAAATAACGTCGCTGCGTCGATTAAAACAATTTCATCGTCAGATTCAAACATTGTCTATCTCGAAGCGCCAAAAAAACGCTACGACTATGAAGTAGAGAGACGAGTAGGAAGCTCTGAAAAACTATTTAAGCTCACTGGATATAAGCCGACCACTACTCTAGAAGAAGGATTAGCAAAAATATATACTAAAAATTATAAAGAGTGATGAATAGAGATGCTGCGATCTTTGATCTAATTAATGAAGAACGTCAGAGACAAACCCATGGTATTGAATTGATTGCCTCGGAAAACTTTGTGAGCGACCAAGTTATGGAGGCTATGGGAAGTGTCCTCACTAATAAATATGCTGAGGGATTTCCAGGTAAAAGATACTATGGAGGTTGTGAGGTAGTAGACAAGGTGGAAATACTCGCTATTGAGAGACTTAAGAAATTATTCGGAGCAGAGTGGGCAAATGTACAGCCACATTCTGGGTCTCAAGCAAATGCTGCTGTTTATCTTGCTTGCCTCAAACCTGGAGATAAGATTTTAGGATTTGATCTTTCACATGGAGGTCACCTAACACACGGATCACCAGTAAATTTCTCAGGAAAGACCTACAAGACCTCGTTCTATGGTGTAAAGAAAGAGACCGGTTTTGTGGATTATGAGCAACTGGAAAAAACAGCATTGGAGGAAAAGCCTCAGTTGATTATTTGCGGTGCATCTGCATACAGTCGTGATTGGGATTATCAGAGAATTCGAAACATTGCAGATAAGGTAGGCGCCTTGGTGCTCGCTGACATTTCGCATCCTGCTGGTCTGATTGCTTCCGGAATTCTTCAAGACCCATTGAAACATTGTCATATTGTTACATCTACAACTCACAAAACATTGAGAGGTCCAAGAGGAGGTGTGATTATGCTTGGCAATAACTTTGAAAATCCTTTTGGATTGAAATGGAATAATGGGAATTTAAAATCTATGGGAGCTTTATTAGATGCTGCTGTATTCCCTGGCTGTCAAGGAGGGCCATTAGAACATGTTATCGCTGCAAAAGCTATCGCCTTCGAGGAAGCTCTGAGCGAGGAATATAAAACTTACATGCATAAAGTCCAGCAGAACGCATCTGTCATGGCAGAAGAGTTAATTAACCTAGGATATAATATTATATCAGGAGGAACAGATAATCACTCTATACTTATTGATCTTCGATCAAAAGGTGTAACAGGAAAAGATGCCGAGAATGGACTCGGTATTGCGGATATAACTGTGAATAAAAATATGGTGCCTTTTGATACCGAGTCTCCATTTGTTACTTCTGGTATACGAGTAGGTACTGCAGCTATTACAACACGTGGTGTTAATACAGATGATATCAAAGAAATCGTTAAGCTCATTGATAAAGCAGTAGTAAATCATGGTAATGAAACTGTTCTCACTTCTGTCAAGGGTGATGTCAATGCATTAATGAGGAATAAGCCACTATTCGTTTGGTAAAACAGCCAAACGCGAAAGAATAAAAAAACCCGCACTTGCGGGTTTTTTTGTTAATTCTATTTTTAAAGGTCATCTGGAAGAGCGATGGACTTGTAAGATTTTTTCTTAGGTTTAAGTTGGTCAATAAATACAACCTTAAACTTTTCACCATCCTCCGTAAAGATCATTTCGCTGATCCCATTAACAATCAGTGCTGGCTCTTTTTGCTGATTATAAAATTTCTTCTCCATGAACTCATATGTGTTATCCTCGTACATTAGAAATACTGTTGAAATCGCACCGTTCTCTACACGGACTTTACCCGATATACAGTAGGATGTTCCGTCCTCAAAGAAACTGATAATAACATTTCTATGCATGTCATCAGCAACTGCATTGGCTCCTCTCTCATCGAAAGCTTTTTGAAGTCTTAGGAAACAATCTTGTGAAAATCCTGTGGATACAGTTAAAAGTGTTAAAAGGGATAGTAAATATTTTTTCATGTTTTTTTTTGTTAGTGGAATAGACCGCTGTTGTCAAATATAGCAAGTTTGGTTTAAAATTTTTACCCGCTGTTTTATAATTCTTTATTTTTGAAAAAATCCGTTTAGATGAACATTAAACAAATTGCAGACCAATTTTATGAGGCAAGTGAAATTTTGCAAAAATTTAACACCTCAGAAAATCATAAAAAAATCGCTGAGGCATCAGCAATAATGATTTCCAGCTTAAAAAATGATGGGAAAATAATAAGTTGTGGCAACGGAGGATCGATGTGTGATGCCATGCATTTTGCTGAAGAATTAACAGGTCGATTTCGAGACGAAAGATCCGCAATTCCTGCAATTTCAATTTCCGATCCGAGCCATATTTCATGCGTTGGAAACGATTACGGCTTCGAATTCATCTTTTCAAGATTCGTAGAGGGACTTGGTAGCAAAGGTGATGTTCTTTTAGCAATATCAACCTCTGGAAATTCTGCGAATGTAATTAATGCAATTTCAGCCGCAAAAGACAAAGGAATGAAAGTTATTGGTCTGACGGGAAAAGATGGTGGTAAAATGGCGGATCTTTGTGATGTAGAGATTAGAGCACCTCATAGTAGTCATGCAGACCGTGCTCAGGAAATTCACATCAAGGTAATTCATAGTCTAATTTTAACCATCGAAAACGGAGTGTAAATAAGTTGTTGAAAAATACCTCCGAACAACGCATTTTAGGCTAATCAATGTCCTTTATTTCACTATTTTTGTCTTTTAGGAACTCCTATGGTTCAAGAAGATCTTCAAGAAAAAGTAAAGAATATATTCTCCGCATATCTGGAGCAGAACGGGCATCGAAAAACACCAGAGAGGTTCGCCATACTCGCGGAGATTTATAACTATAATGGTCACTTCGATATTGAGTCACTTTACGTGAAAATGAAAAATCAGAATTATCGTGTGTCTAGGGCAACACTCTATAACACAATAGAGTTATTATTGGCTTGTAACCTAGTAAGAAAACATCAGTTCGGTAAAAATATCGCACAGTTTGAAAAGGCGCATGGATCCAAACAACATGACCACGTACTATTAACGGATACAGGAGAACTGCTAGAATTCTGTGATCCAAGAATCCAGACAATTAAGGCTACTATCGAGGATATATTTGATATAGAAATTCAACACCATTCACTTTACTTCTATGGTGTGAGAAAAAAGAAGAAACAAAACTAACCTTGAATCTCTCTTACAAAATACAATTTGATGATCCCGTTATCATATACCATATGGAGGGGAAGATAATTACAGATTTAGATTATGAAATGCTGGAGCGTGAAGTATTCGATCATATGAACAAGAACTACTTTAGAGTAGTTTTTGATCTGACTAATTTAACACACACTAATTCTTCCGGTATTGCGTTTTTCATGAGAACTCTTACCAAAGCAAGAATCATGGGGGGTGAATTGATCCTAATCAATCTGAATGGCAACGTAGAGAAGATATTTAAAGTAGCAAAACTCACAGAGGTATATACCCTCTGTGAAAATCTTGAACAAGCAACACAACATTTTAAAGATTTACAATGAAAGTAGATGTATTACTTGGTTTACAGTGGGGAGACGAAGGAAAAGGTAAGATCGTAGATGTTCTTACACCCAAATACGATATAATTGCACGTTTTCAAGGTGGACCTAATGCAGGCCACACATTAGAGTTTGAAGGTATCAAACATGTGCTACATACGATTCCATCAGGTATTTTTAGAAATGATGTTCTGAATGTAGTAGGAAACGGTGTTGTAATTGACCCCGTTATCTTTAATCAAGAACTTGATAAACTCCGTCCCTTTAACATTAATCTGAAAGAAAGACTCTTAATTTCTAAGAAAGCACATCTTATACTTCCAACTCATAGACTTCTTGATGCTGCATCAGAAGCGGCTAAGGGGAAAAATAAAATTGGCTCAACACTTAAAGGAATTGGTCCAACTTACATGGATAAAACAGGGCGCAATGGATTGCGTGTAGGAGACATATTCTCTCCGAACTTTGAAAAGAAGTATCGCATTCTTGTTGAAAAGCATGAGAATATTCTAAAACATTACAGTAATTACAAATACGATCTTTCAGAATTTGAAAAACCTTGGTTGGAGGCTGTAGCAAAATTAAAAGAACTTACAGTCATCGATAGTGAGCAATATTTGAATGATGCCTTAAAAAATGGAAAAAAGATCCTAGCAGAAGGGGCACAAGGGACTCTACTAGATATTGATTTTGGAACATACCCTTTTGTTACATCTTCGAATACTGTGACAGCAGGAACATGCACTGGTTTGGGTGTTGCACCGACCAAAATTGGAAGTGTTATTGGTATTTTCAAAGCTTACTGTACTCGAGTAGGAAGTGGACCTTTTCCAACAGAATTACATGATGAAGATGGAGAATTGATCCGTAAAGAAGGTCGTGAATTTGGCGCAACAACGGGCCGACCTAGAAGATGTGGATGGATTGACTTACCTGCCTTGAAATATGCAATTATGATTAACGGAGTAACGGAACTTTCGATGATGAAAGCCGATGTACTAGGTCCATTTGAAAAAATCAAAGTTTGTACACACTATATGATTGACGGTGAAAAGGTTGAATATTTACCATATGATGTTACCGATTTAGAGATTATACCTGTTTATGAAGAATTGGAGGGTTGGAATTGTGATCTTACTGCTCTTAATAGTTACGATGATTCTCCAAGACAACTCAAGGATTACGTAACATATTTGGAACAGAATTTGGGAGTTCCCATAAGCGTAGTCTCGGTAGGACCAGATAGGAAGCAAACGTTAAGTAACAAAGTACTTGTTTGAAGCAATTAATTAACATAGCTATGAAAAGTGCGCTCATAAGCGCACTTTTTTTCGCTACACCCCTAACTTTCGGTCAAAACGGTAAATTAAAGTTATTACCTGGCTCGAAAATATTAGAATTCGACCAACGTACATCCACCTATAAACTTATTGGAAATGTGCGTTTTGAATACCAACAAAATACAATGTTTTGTGACTCTGCTTATTTTAATGAAAATACGGAAATTGTAAAAGCCTTCGGTAAGGTTCATATTAATAAACGTGATACATTAAATCTCTTCTGTGATTCGTTGCTATTCAATGGGAAAACGCAGAAAGCAAAACTATGGAGTAATGTCAGACTCAGAGATAAAGAGTATAAGCTCTCCACGGATACTCTCGATTACGATACAAAGATTGGACAAGCTCATTACCACCATGGAGGTCGAGTTGAAAGTATCATATCAAATGAGATTTTGACAAGTCGAGTAGGATATCTTAATCCCGAAACAAAGAACTTCATTTTCAGTAAAGATGTTTCGTACAAAGGCGAGAATTTAGAAATGACCACAGATACACTGCGCTACCTATACAGTAAGAATACCACTTACTTTTACGGCCCAACCAACATATTCACTGAGGATGCTGAAATGTTCTGTGAGACTGGAGAGTATAACGTTAAAACTGGCAAAGGTTCTCTAATTGGAAATGCCTCTATATCAAGGAGCTCAGACTTCACGTCCGGAGATACACTTATTTATCATCCTAATGAAGGTTACTCCGAAGCAAAAGGTAACGTCCGGTATATAGATTCTTTAGAGAACTTGAGATTTCGGGGGGAATACGCTTTTAACTCAGATAGTCTTAGCTTCAGTTTTCTGACAGGCAATGCAATTGCAGAGAAACAATTGGATAATGATACATTATTCATCCATGCAGATACCTTGTATAACGAAAAGATGGACTCAACTACCAAAATGAAGGCATTTCATAATGCAATGCTCTTTTCAAATGAATTCCAGTGTAAGGCAGATAGTATGGTTTTTGAGCAAGACAGCAATAGAATAGAACTTTTTAAAAACCCTATAGTTTGGTCCAATGAAGCGGAACTGAAAGGAAGACGGATAAGACTTCAGGTAAATGACAGTCTTATCGAAAAAGCCTTCATAATGCAAGATGCATCTATAGTTATGGAAGTGGAAAAAGAAAAGTACTACAATCAAGTCTATGGTAAGGAAATCACAGCTTATTTTGAAAAAAAAGGCATACGACAAGCCAACGTACAAGGCAATGCAATCACCATCTTCTATCCGGTTGACGAGGAAGTTACAGATTCAACAATTATAAAAAAGCGTATGGGAATGAATCGCTTGTACTCAAGTTCTCTTGATATCAAAATCGACAGTAATGAGATTGAAAGTATTACTTATAACAATGAACCAGATGGTGTCTTTTATCCTATAGATCAAATCAAGGAAGACGAACAATTTGTTCCTAATTTCACTTGGAAAATAGCCTTAAGGCCAAAAAAAATCGAGGATCTGCTTAACGACTAAATCTAATTATCTTCCTTCATCATCTTGCGCTCAACACGCTGAACGCCCTCGACTTGCTCAAACTTTCGCATTAATTGATCTAAATGCTCCGTATCATAAACCAATACTTTCAGATGCCCTTCAAAAATTCCATCGTCCGTTTCAAACGAAATAGATTTCATATTGACATTGTGCTGATTAGAGACTATCTCAGTAAGCTTATTTACTATTCCTAATCTATCAATTCCGTACACTGTAATTGCAGCAATATTTTCCTTGAGCTCTTCACTTTTCCAACTCGCTTTAATGCATCGATAAGCCATTTTAGACATAAGATGCTCAGCATTTGGACAGCTTGTTCGATGAATTTTGATTCCTTCATTAATCGTTATGAAACCAAAAACCTTATCCCCAGGAATTGGGTTGCAACATTGTGATAATTTGTATTCTATATTTTTGAAATCTTCTCCGATGAAAATGACATCAGACTTTTTATCTACCTTTTTATAGACATCCGTATCTTTCCTTTTTCGAGTTGACGGCTTTTTTTGATCTTGAATTAACCCATTTTTGACTTCAAAATCACGCAATCTTGAAAGATCTAACTTTCCTTTTGCAATTCGGAAATATAATTCCGTTGCAGATGGTACTTTATAAAATCTCTCGAGTTTTGAAATATTCTCTGAAACAAAATTGATATTCAAATGTCTAAATTTTCGATCTAATATCTCTTTACCATCTTGAGCGATCATTTTTCTCTCCTCATTCAACGAAGATTTTATCTTTTGCTTCGCACGAGCAGAAACTACAAAACGGAGCCATTCATCATTTGGTTTTTGCTTGGGGGAGCGGATAATATCCACCTGATCGCCACTATTTAACTGATAACTTAGTGGAACTAAACGATTATTTACTTTTGCTCCAATGCAACTATTTCCTATATCAGTATGTATATCATAGGCAAAATCAAGTATCGTTGAACCAGTGGGAAGAACACGCAAATCCCCTTTGGGAGTGAAGACATAGATCTCATCATTAAATAAATTCAACTTAAACTCGTTAATGAAATCCATGGCGTTGACATCCGGGTTTTCAAGTAACTCCCTTATCTCACCAATCCATCTATCAAACTTGGATTCGCCACTCTTTGACTCTTTATATTTGTAATGTGCCGCCAGTCCCTTCTCTGCAACCTCATCCATTCGTTCAGTTCGAATTTGCACTTCAACCCATTTCCCTGTTGGAGACATTACGGTGGTATGTAATGATTCGTATCCATTTGCCCTAGGTGTAGAAATCCAATCTCTTAATCTATCCGGTGATGGTTGATAAAAATCTGTTACTATACTATATACGCGCCAGCAATCAGGCTTTTCTAATTCTTGGGGCGTTTCAAGAATAATACGAATTGCGAAAACATCGTAAACCTCATCAAAGGGAATACCTTTAGTTTTCATCTTCTTCCAAATAGAAGGTATACTCTTCGTTCTAGCTTTTACCTTGAAAACATACCCCTCTCGCAACAGGGCCTCTCGTATAGGTGCTGTAAACCTACGTATGAACCTATTACGGACATCTTTTGTAGATTTTAATTTATCTTCAATTTCTTGATGAACTTCTGGTTCCGTGTATTTAAAGGCTAAATCTTCTAGCTCTGATTTAACAGAGTATAAACCTAACCTATGTGCCAAAGGAGCATACAAAAATTTTGTTTCTGAGGCTATTTTAATTTGCTTATCACTGCGCATGCTTCCGAGTGTGCGCATGTTGTGTAAACGATCCGCTAGTTTTATGAGAACCACTCTAAGGTCATCAGAAATGGTTAACACCATTTTACGAAAGTTCTCCGCCTGAACTGAAGCGTTCTCATCAAAAACCTCAGGGATTTTTGTTAATCCATCAATGATTAATCGTACTTTCTCACCAAATAAATCTTCAATATCATCTAGTGTAATATGCGTATCCTCTACTGTATCATGAAGTAATGCGCAGACAACAGAAGTTGCACCTAACCCCATATCCTCAGCACAGATTCGTGCGACTGCAATAGGATGATAGATATAAGGTTCTCCAGATTTACGACGCATATCCTTATGTGCATCAACTGCAACATCGAATGCCTTGCGAATAAATTTTGTATCTTCTTTACTTCGATCTTGTACAGTGCGCAGGAGTCCTCGAAAGGCATTCAAAATTTCCTTTCTTTCCTTCTCAAGGTCAATATTCGGAAACTTCTCTGTACTCATTACTTCGCGGGTAGGACTTTCGTTGAAACTTCACCGAATCCAATACGAATTCCATTTTTTTGCGAATATCCACGCATGATTACTGTATCGTTATCTTGGATAAACTTTCTTTCTGAGCCATCACTCATCGGTAATGGTTTCGTTCCTTTCCAAGAAAGCTCTAACATGGAACCATAAGAATCTGGTGTTGGACCAGAAATTGTTCCAGACCCCATTAAGTCTCCGGCACGAACATTACAACCATTCACTGTATGGTGAGCCAGTTGCTGTGCCATATTCCAGTACATATACTTAAAGTTCGAATTACAGATACTCGTCTCTTGATCGCTCTCCGTCCTTATTGCCACCTCTAGATTAATATCATATGATTTTTGACCCGAATATTTTAAATAAGAAAGCACTTCAGGTTCTTGTGTTGGTCCTTCAACTTTATACGGTTCAAGAGCATCTAGTGTGACTATCCACGCTGAAATCGAAGAGGCAAAATTCTTTGCAAGGAATGGCCCTAAAGGAACATATTCCCATTTTTGAATATCGCGAGCAGACCAGTCATTGAAAAGAACCATCCCGAAAATATAGTCTTCGGCCTCATCTGTGGAAATTGATTCACCAAGATTTTTGCCATCATAGGTAATAAATGCCATCTCTAATTCAAAATCTAGCAAGCGACAAGGAGCAAATATTGGGTCTTCATCATCTGAAGGCTTAATCTGTCCTTTTGGACGATGAATTTCTTGACCTGAAAGAATTATAGAACTCGCCCTACCGTGGTATCCTACAGGAATCCATAACCAATTTGGTAAAAGTGCATTGTTTGGATCTCGAAACATAGTTCCTACGTTAGTTGCATGCTCCCTACTTGAATAGAAATCCGTGTAATCTCCAATTCGAACAGGCATCATCATTTCTACACTTGATGCAGGTATCAATACCTGGTCAACATGGTGTTGATTTGCTTTTAAATCCTCAAAATTGGAAGAAAATAATTTCGACAATCTGTTTCTCAGTTTTCTTGTTCCATCCTTACCCTGCTTCATCAAATCATTCAATGAATCAGAATCAAAATCGTCAAGTGTGAACGGAAGATTCTCGAGATACCCCAGAACATACAGTGTCTTTAAATCAATGACCATATCACCAATTCTACTTCCCACACGAGGTGTCAAATTCCTTGAATTAAAAACACCAAATGGTAAATTTTGAATAGGAAAATCACTTCCCACGGGTACCTCTACCCATGACTTTAATAAAGGGTTATTTGCCTCTATACTCATAATAAAAACTGTCTTTACTTTCTAAATTAAACATTAAATCGGAAATGCATTACATCGCCATCCTCTACCGTGTATTCCTTTCCTTCTACATGAAATTTTCCTGCATCTTTAACAGCCGCTTCACTGCCGAAATTGACAAAATCATCATACTTGATTACTTCAGCACGGATAAATCCTTTTTCGAAATCTGTATGAATTACTCCTGCGGCTTGAGGTGCTGTCATTCCTCTTTTTATAGTCCATGCTCTAACCTCTTTTTCTCCAGCAGTAAAATACGTTTGAAGATCGAGTAAATTATAAGCAGCACGAATCAATCTGTTCACACCAGGTTCATCCAAATCAAGCTCTTCGAGAAACATTTGACGTTCTTCAAAAGTATCTAGTTCCGTTATGTCTGCTTCAATCTTTGCCCCTATAACAAGCACTTGTGCATTTTCCCTTGCAACATTCTCCTTCACTATATCTACGTACTTGTTCCCATTTTTTACAGATGCCTCATCTACGTTACATAAGTATAACACTGGTTTCGTTGTAATCAAGTGGAATCCTCGAACGAATTGTCTATCGTTTTCATCAAAATCGAGTGTTCTTGCAGATTGTCCGGACTCTAATGTATCTTTGATCCTCAACGCGAGTTCATGTTCCTTCAATGCTTGCTTATCACCAGATTTAATAATTCTTGAAAGACTATTTATCTTTTTCTCGATTGTTTCTAGATCTTTCAACTGTAGCTCTGTGTCAATAACTTCTTTGTCACGCATTGGATCTACCGATCCGTCTACATGTACCACATTGCCGTCATCAAAACATCTCAATACGTGTATAATCGCATCAGTTTCACGAATATTAGCGAGAAACTGATTACCTAATCCTTCACCCTTGGAGGCACCCTTTACAAGCCCAGCAATATCGACGATTTCCATTGTCGTTGGTATTACTTTTTGAGGATTGACTAGTTCCTCTAATTTATTTAATCGCTTATCTGGAACTGAAATTGTTCCGATATTCGGCTCTATTGTACAGAACGGATAATTCGCTGATTGCGCTTTCGCATTAGAAAGACAATTAAAAAGTGTTGATTTACCGACATTCGGAAGACCAACAATTCCACATTTTAGTGACATTTAATTCAATTTTCGACAAAGATAATTGAAAGTACGTAAGCGGGAAATTTTAGTATCTTTTCAACCATAAAAAAAATACAATGAACCGAATTATTTCTTTGATCCTTTTCTCAAGTATATGCAGCCTAAACTCAATGGCTCAAGACGACTCAACGTTTATCAAAACAATATACAACATAGCACTTTCGGAAGGGAAAGCACATGAAGACCTGAGAAGTCTTTGCAAAGATATCGGTTCAAGATTGACTGGATCCGCTGAAGCCATGATGGCTATTGAATGGGGAAAACTCAAAATGGAGAATTACGGATTTGATACTGTATATCTGCAGGAGATAATGGTTCCTCATTGGGAAAGAGGCACAAAAGAAGTTGGCTGGATCAAACACAATACTGGTCAATTAATAAAAACAAATATGCTTGCATTGGGTGGATCTATTGGTACCATGGGTGTACTATCTGGTGATCTAATTGAATTTAAATCGATAGAAGAGCTCAAAAGTAGTTCAAGAGACTTAGTCCAAGGAAAAATCGTTTTTCTAAATCAACCCATGGATGAACAGCAGATTAATACTTTCAAAGCTTATGGCGGATGCTATCCAATTCGAGGTAATGGTGCTGTTGAAGGAGCAAGACTTGGTGCAAAGGCTGTAATCATAAGATCATTAGGACTGCCTATTGATGCGCACCCACATACAGGATCTATGCATTACGAAGAGAATGTAGAAAAAATTCCTGCTGCGGCTATATCGACAAAAGATGCAGAATTTTTATCAAATCTTTTAGAAAAAGGGCCTTGTGAATTTGTAATGGAGATGGACTGCCGTTCATATCCTGACGTCGCATCCTATAATGTTATTGGAGAATTGACAGGAATGGAAACACCTGATCAGATTATAACATTTGGTGGACATCTTGATTCTTGGGATACCGGAGAAGGAGCACACGATGATGGAGCAGGTATTATTCACTCTTTAGAAGCCATGAGAATTTTAAAACTGCTTGAGTATGAACCCAAAAATACTTTACGTTTGGTTTTCTTTATGAATGAAGAAAACGGAAACAATGGAGGTAAGAATTATGCTAAATGGGTTAGCGATAATGGAGAAAAGCAAATAGCCGCTCTGGAAAGTGACCGTGGAGGATTTGCTCCTCGCGGTTTTCATGTTGATGGAAATGACTCTCAAGTTCAATTTCTTCAACAATTTGAAAAATATTTTACCCCTTACGATCTTCACATTTTTGAAAAAGGATATGGTGGTGTAGATATCAATCCATTGAAGAATTATTACCCTGAAATACCTCTTTTTGGATTTGTACCAGATTCTCAGCGTTACTTTGACTTTCACCATGCGCCTAGTGATGTGTTCGAAAATGTAAATAAGCGAGAGCTCGAATTAGGATGTGCCTCAATAGCCTCATTTCTATATTTATTAGATAAAAGCCTATAATTAGCTACCTACTGTTGTTGAAAAAAAACCTGCTCATAATGAGCGGTTAATAAAGAATACACTAATTTTGTGCCGAATTAGTTCATTTTTAGGACTTAAACTTTTTTTATGGCTCAAGACATTTTTGATAAAATCAGAGAAAACAGAGGACCATTAGGTCAGTATTCGAAAGAGGCACAGGGATATTTTATTTTCCCAAAACTAGAAGGTGAAATCAGTAATAAGATGATTTTTAGAGGTAAAGAATGCCTTGTGTGGTCGGTAAACAACTATCTGGGATTAGCAAACCATCCTGAAATTAGAAAAGTGGACAGTGTAGCTTCTCAAGATTGGGGTATGGCATATCCGATGGGGTCGCGCATGATGACAGGGCAAACAAATGAGCACGATGCACTTGAGAATGAAATCTCTGATTTCATGGATAAGGAAGATACAATTTTATTGAATTTTGGTTATCAAGGTATGGTATCGGCGATTGACGCCATTGTTGATAGAAACGATGTAATAGTTTATGACAGTGAGTCTCACGCATGTATTCTTGATGGAATGAGATTGCACGCTGGAAAACGCTTTGTTTTCAAACACAATAATATGGAGAGCTTCGACAAGCAAATGCAACGCGCATCGAAAATAGTTGAAGACACAAATGGAGGAATACTCGTCATTACGGAAGGAGTATTTGGAATGGCAGGTGATCAGGGTAAATTGAAAGAGATTGTAGAATTCAGAAAATCTGGGAAATACGACTTTCGTCTCTTCGTTGATGATGCACATGGTTTCGGAACGCTTGGTGAAAAAGGACAAGGTGCTGGAGAAGCTCAAGGTGTTCACCAGGAGATCGATGTATTGTTTGGAACATTCGCAAAGTCAATGGCTTCAATCGGTGCATTCATTTGTGGTGATGAAAACCTAATTGAATTCTTACGTTACAACATGCGATCTCAGGTATTTGCCAAGTCGCTGCCTATG